>JBEPXV010000001.1:0-25420 GCA_041641695.1 Gammaproteobacteria bacterium
TGCGATGAGCCATGTCCCCCGAATACTTCACCAGTGACATCGCGCGGCATATCTGGGAAAGCCGCTACCGGCACCGCGACGGCGACGTCGTTCACGACCGGTCGGTGAGCGATACCTGGCGGCGGGTCGCCCGGGCCCTGGCCGATGTCGAGGCGCACGACCGGGATGCCTGGGCGGACCGCTTCTATCACGCCCTGGAGGACTTCCGCTTCCTGCCGGGCGGGCGCATCCTGGCCGGCAGCGGCACGGACCGGCGGGTGACATTGTTCAACTGCTTCGTCATGGGCCGCGTGGAGGACTCACTGGACGGCATCTTCGACGCCCTGAAGGAAGGCGCCGTGACCATGCAGCAGGGCGGCGGCGTGGGCTATGACTTCTCCACGCTGCGCCCGGCCGGCAGCCGGGCGCGCAGCGCGGGGAGAATCTCCTCCGGCCCGGTATCGTTCATGGAGATCTGGGACACGATGTGCGCAACCCTGCTGTCCACCGGCAGCCGACGCGGCGCCATGATGGCCACCCTGCGCTGCGATCATCCCGATATCGAGGCGTTCATCGAGGCGAAACACGAGGAAGGCTCCCTGCGCCACTTCAACCTGTCCGTGCTGATCACCGACGCGTTCATGGAGGCGGTGCACGATGACGCCGCCTGGCCCCTGGTGTTTCCCGACGGCGAGCTGGATAACGGCGAGACGGGCGAAACCATACAGCGGCGCTGGCCGGGGTCGAAAAGCCCCGTGCCCTGCCGCGTATTCCGCAGGGTCGCCGCCCGGGAGGTGTGGCAGCGGATCATGCGCGCCACCTATGACTACGCCGAGCCCGGCGTCCTGTTCATCGACCGCATCAACCGGCTCAACAATCTCCGTTACCGGGAGGAGATCAGCGCGACCAATCCCTGTGGCGAGATCCCCCTGCCCGCCTACGGCGCCTGCAATCTGGGGTCGATCAACCTGACAAGGTTCGTCGAGAGGCCGTTAAGGGGGGACGCCCGCTTCGACCGGGCCGGTTTCGAGGAAACCGTCAAGGTCGCGGTGCGCATGCTGGACAACGTGGTGGACGCATCGCAGTTGCCGCTGCCGCAGCAGGCGGCGCAGGCGCGGGGCTCGCGCCGCATCGGTCTCGGCATCACCGGGCTGGCCGACGCCCTGATCATGCTGGGACACGTTTACGGCGGGCAGCCGTCGCTGCAATTCGCGCACGGGATCATGCAGATCCTCTGCCACACCGCGTATCGCACATCCATCGTCATCGCCCGGGAGAAAGGCGCTTTCCCGTTCCTGGAGCCGGCGTACGCCGACAGCGAGTTCGTGCGCGGCCTCCCGGAGGACATTCAGCGGGGGATACGCGAGGCCGGCATCCGTAACAGCCACCTTACCGCCATCGCGCCCACCGGCACCATCAGCCTGCTGGCGAACAACATCTCCAGCGGCCTGGAACCGGTGTTCGATTTCAGCTATCAGCGCCGGATCATGGATGAAGCGGGCCGGTCCCGGGAATACGAAATAACGGATTACGCGTATCGTCTGTGGCAGGAACAAAACGGCGATCAGGCGCCGCCGCCGGAGTCCTTCGTGGACGCCCGAAACCTGGACCCGGAGACCCACCTGGCCATGCAGGCCGCGATCCAGCCCTGCGTGGACAATGCCATCTCCAAGACCATCAACGTCCCTGAAAATTTCGCATTCGAGCGCTTCAAGACGCTCTACCAGTCAGCCTATGAGCAGGGTCTCAAAGGATGCACGACCTTCCGGGCCAACCCGGTCACGGGAGAAGTCCTGTCATCCGTCAAGGACAGCACCTTGTGCTGCAGTATCGAGCGGGAGGCCGATTGATCCCGAACCGGCAGCCCGCGATTCGGACGGCCCGTCGCCTCGCCCCTTAAGAGCACGAGGCCGGATTGGCGGCGGCTTCGATGACCCCGCCCTGGCCACTGCTGTAGTCGACGAAGGCGACCCGGACTCCGGTACCCGGGGCGAGACTGGTGCAGTCGATCGTTGCCGATTGGGCCGGCGTGTCTATAGCCAGGGCAAACGCCGCAACGCTGGCACTGCTGTTGTTGTGGACGAACAGCTGATAGCGCTCGGTATCCAATGCTTCGCCGCAGGCGATGGAGGCGGTCTCGCCCCCCGGTGGCTCCGTAACATCGGCGCTGATCGAATGCGGCCCGCTGCTTTCTCCGGGACGCAGCAACGCGCCGCCCGGCAGCCGCAGGCTCAGATCAAGATCCACGTCATCGGCCCAGGTCAGGACCGCCGTCAGGTCATCGATGCACGGTCCGGGTTCGAGCGGCGCATCATGGGGAGGCTCCGCAGGCGTGTCTGCGTCCGACGTCTGCGCATGTGCCGGCAGCAACGCGGTTTCGACCACCGGAGTCAGCCATCGGTCGGGAAACGCAGCCGCGGCACCACCGGTGCCCAGCATCAGTTTCAGTATCCGCCTGCGCGGAACGTCTTGTTTCATGAGCATGTTCTCCCGTGGGATTCTGGTTTTTGATTTGCAGACAATCGCTCGTCACATGAGTACATCGATGACCGGCGTGCCCGGATCAGTCCCGTGGTCATTGGAAAAACACACCGCCACTGCCAGGACCTGGAACCGATTCCGGGAGACCGAAGCGGAGCGATTGTAATCAGGCGGGGGGGAAAGAAAACCGCGGGGCGTTGCCCGAGTGTTTCCGGTTTGTATTCGACGGATTATGAATGGAGTCGGCGTCGTGCCGACATGTCCTTCGGAATGAATTCCGCGCTACGGGCGCGGTCTTCCGCCGATCCAGCCCTTGCGGCGGAAGTAATAGAGCAGCCCCACAGCCACCAACAGCATTATGGCGAGGGCGAAGGGATAGCCGAGGTACCACTGCAGCTCGGGCATGTTCAACGGTGAAGCCGCCGGGTCGAAGTTCATGCCGTAGACGCCGGCGATGAAGCTCAGGGGGATGAATATCGTCGCGATGATGGTGAGCACCTTCATCACTTCGTTCATCCGGTTTGACAGGCTGGACAGGTACAGGTCGGTGAGGCCCGCGGCCCGCTCACGGAACGTTTCCAGAATATCGACGATCTGAATCACGTGGTCGTGGCAGTCGCGCAGAAAGTAGCGCGTTTCATCGCGGATCAACGGCATGTCACCGGACAGGTCGCGGAGCGCCTCCCGGAACGGCCAGATGCCGTGCCGCAGCACCTGGAAGTCCCGCTTCAGCCCGTGAATCTGCTCGACGGTCTGGTGGTCGGGCGCCACGACCACGATGTCTTCCGCGTCGTTCAGGCGTTCGCTGTAATGCTCCAGGACCGGGAAATACGCGTCGACGATGGCATCTATCAGGGCGTAGGCGAGGTAGTCCGGGCCCATGAAGCGCACGCGCGTGCCGCCCTTGCGTATCCGCTCGCGAACGGGCTCCAGGCAGTCCCCGGGCCGCTCCTGGAACGACACCACGAAACGACCGCCCAGAAACAAGCTGACCTGCTCGATATCCAGGGCGTCGTCCCTGATGCGCGCCATGCGGGTCACGACGAACAGGTTGTCGTCGTATGCTTCCGCCTTCGGCCGGTGACGCGTGTTCAGTACGTCCTCGAGGGCCAGGGTGTGCAGCTCGAAGATCTCCCCCAGTCTCTTCAGCAGCTCGACGTCGCCTAGGCCGTCGACATTCACCCAGACCACGTCGTACCGGTCCAGCAATGAACGAATATCGTCCGGGTCCTTCAAGGTCAGCTCCACAAGCTGGGTCCGGTCGTAGGCCATGATGCTGATCACCGGCTCGGGCGCCCCTTCCGGCTCGATCAGCGTACCAGGGGCCACCGCCTGGTGGTCCACCTTCTTCTGGCTGAAAAGCCGGTGGTGTCCGCTCATGGGCGACTGGTTGGATGCAATCAGTCAGTGCCCGCCCCGGACCGGGGCGCAGCGGATCGCTCCCGCCACATGCGCTGCAGGAACTCCTCGTCGGAAGGGGAAAGATCGAAGCGCCGGCAGGCCTCCTCGACCACGGCAGGGTCGTTGCACCGCTGCTGGGCGAGCCAGGCGACGGCCCGCCCCAGCCGCTCCCGGTGCGGGATCAGCGCTTCACCCCGGGCGGGCATCCGGCTGTCCGTCCCGGCTCCGCAGCACGACGCTCGTGCCGCCGGATGGCGCACGGATCACGCTGCCGCTTCCATGGCGCTGCTGTACTCGCCGTTGCGCGCCGCGCTGTTGAGCCTGGCCCGCTCATAGAACGCCGCTTGCGCCCGGCTCGCATTGGCGGGATCGCCCTTCCACGCCTGCAGGGTCGTCTCCTGCAGCGCCCGCCCATACGAGAAGCTGAGCTCCCAGGGCCGGTGGGGCTGCTGGTTGATCGCATTGAGATTGGCCGTGGCCTCCTCGGGGGACTGGCCGCCGGACAGGAAGTTGATGGTCGGAACCGCCGCCGGGACGGTACGCAGAAGCACCCGGAGCGTCCACTCGGCGACCTCTGCGGGCCCCGCCTGGTGGGCGCTCTCCTTACCGGAGATCACCATGTTTGGCTTGAGCACCATGTGCTCCAGGGTGACCCGGTGGCGGTGCAGCGCGTGGAAGACCTCGTTCTGGACCGCCTCGGTGACCTCGGCGCAGCGCTCGATGTCGTGGCCACCGTCCATCAACACCTCGGGCTCGACGATGGGCACGATGCCCTGCGCCTGGCAGATGGCGGCGTACCGCGCCAGCACCTCGGCATTGGCTTCCACGGCCAGCCGGCTCGGCAGCGTATCGGAGATGTGATACACGCAGCGCCACTTCGCGAAGCGCGCTCCCTGTTCTTTGTAGCCCTTCAGACGGTCGTCCAGGTCATCGAGCCCCCCGGTAATCTCGTCGCCCGGCGCCCCGGCCAGAGGGCCCTTGCCCTTGTCCACCTTGATACCCGGCACGACGCCCCGGGCGGCGGCCAGCTCCGGCAGCGGCGTGCCGTCATCGGCTTTCTGGCCCAGTGTCTCCTCGAACATGATCACGCCGCTGACGAACTCGCCGATGCCCTCCGTCGACAGCAGCAGGGAACGGTAGCTGCGCCGATTCTCCTCTGTGGACTCCACGTCGACGGCTTTCAGCCGCTTGGCCATGGTGGGATTACTCTCGTCGGCGGCCAGTATGCCCTTGCCCTTCCGGGCGAGCTCGTCGACCGTGGCCTGAAGCTCGTCTTGTACGCTCATTGGTTCCTCCGTCGGATCGCGGTCAAGCATTTCCCGGTATTATAAACGCCCGGTCCATACGGGGAGGCAATAAAGCCCTCAGTGCGACATCAGCACCGGCACCGTCATGGATTCCAGGATCTCGCGCGTGGCGCCGCCCAGCACCAGCTCCCGGTAGCGGGAGTGGCCGTAGGCGCCCATGACGATCAAGTCCGCCTGCTGGTCCGAGGCCCGCGACAGCAGCATTTCCCCCACCGAGATATCCTCGGACTCGATGTGCGCCGCCTCGGCCTTGACCTGGTGGCGGGCGAGATGCAGGGAGATATCAGCGCCCGGCAGGTCACCGTCGCCGGCCGGCCCCTTGCGCGGATTGATGGAAAGGACCCGCACGGACCTGGCCACTTCGAGCAGCGCCATGGCGTCGTGGACGGCGCGCATCGCCTCGCGGCTGGCGTCCCAGGCCACCAGCACGCGCTCGCCGAAGCTCTCGGGCGCGCCGATGTAGGGAATCAACAGCACCGGGCGGCCGACATCCAGAAGCACCTGCTCCACGACCCCCTGGCTCACCGACCATTGATCGGACGGGTTCGCCTGGCCGAGTATCAGGAGATCCACGTACCGGGCATGAAGCGACAATGTCCGCGTGAGCCCGCCCTCGACGAGCCGCCACTCGGTCGTAACGCCGGCCCGGTCGGCCGCGTCCTTGAATGCCTTTTTCGCCTCCTCGGACTTCTCGAGCGCCACCCGCCGCTGCTCTTCGAGGATGTCCCCGGGAATATGGGCCTCGGTATAGGCCGGCATCACGGTCTGGTCCGGTGCGACGTAAAGTCCGGTCAAATGGGCATCATGGGCGGCCGCGAGCCGCAATGCGGCATCCACGCGCCCGGCGTTGGCCTTGCTGCTATCGACGTGCACCAACAGGTCTTTCAGTGCCATGGGAGGGCTCTCCTTCTCTTCTGTGAGCGCGCTACGGGCGCGACGATTTGAATATGCTGCCGACCAGGCGGCAGTGTTTGATTGTCCCGGCCCGGACCCGCGCGGACATTGATCTGGATCAATCATGCGCCCGGGGCCGGTGCCCGGGAGTCATGTCCCGCCGTCCGCGCCGCGCCGCTCGGCGAGCATCAGCAAGCACGGCGTCAGGAACAGAGTCAACACCGTCGCCAGCGCGAGGCCGCCGGCGATGCCGCTCGACAACTGGGTCCACCATTGGGACGACGGCGCCCCGTAGGCGATATCGCGTCCTACCAGATCGACGGTGAGCGTGAGCACCATCGGCATCAGGCCGAGAATGGTGGTCGCCGAGGTCAGTATAACCGGTCGGCGCCTCTGCATGGCGGTCCGCAGCACGGCGGTGCGCAGGTCCGTGCCGCGCGCCCGGTAGCGGTTGAACGTGTCGATCAGAACGATGTTGTTGTTGACCACCACCCCCGCCAGCGCGATCACCGCGACACCGCCCATAACCACGCCGAAGGCCTGGCCGGTGATCAACAGGCCGATCAGCACGCCGGCGGTAGAAAATACGATGGCGCTCAGGATGATTCCGGTCTGGGCGAAGCTGTTGAACTGCGTCACCAGTACGATGAGCATGATGAAGATCGCCGCCGCGAACGCTTTTGACAGGAAAGCCGAGGCCTCATCCATCTCCTCGGCTTCCCCCTTGAACCGGACCTGGAGCCCGGCCGGCAGCCCGGCTTCCGGCAGGGCCGCGCGGATACGCCCCACCTGGTCGTCCGGCAGACGGCCGGCTGCCACGTCCGCCTTGATGGTCATGACCCGCCGCCCGTCGACCCGGCGGATGGAGCCGGTCTTGGGTGCCGGCCGGAAGCTTACGAAGTTGCTGATCGGCACCTGGCCCACCCTGGTGGGCACACGCAGCTCATCGAGCTGATCCAGGGTGCGCTCGTCGTAGGGAAAGCGGATACGTATATCGACGGCTTCGTCCGCATCCTCGGGGCGATACTCGCCGAGATTGATCCCCGCCGTGAGCATGCGCACCGACTGGCCGAGCAGCAGAACATCCGCACCGAATCGCGCCGCCGACTCGCGGTCGACTTCCAGGCGCCACTCGATGCCCGGCAGGGGCCGGGAGTCCTCGACGTCCACGAAGCCGTCCAGCTCCGTCATCAGGCCGCGGAGCCGCTCGATGCCCGCTTCGATGTCCCCGAGGTTCTCGCCGCGGACCTCGATCTGTACCGGCTTGCCGGTGGGCGGCCCCGATTCCTGCTCCGCCACCTGGACCACCACGCCCGGGGCGCGCGAGGCCCGATGGCGGATGTCGGCGATGATCTCGTCGGCGGGACGGCGCTGCCGCCAGTGCTCGAAATCGAATTGAATGAGACCTATGGTATCGATGGGCAGAAAATCCTCTACGCCCCGCGTCGTGCCCATGGTACGGGCGTAAACTGTTTCTACGCCCGGAACGCCGGACACGCGCCGCTCGAGGTCGCGCACCAGCTCGTCCTTCTCCCACACGGACAGATCGCCGCGCGCCCGTACCTGCGCCTGAGCGAGCTCCGGCTCGATGTCCGGGAAGAACTCCACGCCACGGCCAAGCTCGGCATAGGCCAGGTAAACACCCACCAGCACAAGGACCGCAACGACCAGCACCGCCCGGGGCCGGCGCAGCAGACCGGCGAGCGCGCGGTAGTACAGGCCGGTTTCCGGGATGCGCTCGTCTAGGTCGGTATCGAAGTCCGCTTCCCGTGGGCCGTCATTGCCGGACGCACCGGCATCTCTCCCGCGCGCTATGGCCGCGCCGATCACCGGGACGAAAATCAGCGCCATGAGGAGCGACGCCAGCAGCGTGACCAGAACGGTGACGGGCAGGTATTTCATGAAATCGCCGACGATCCCGGGCCAGAACAACAGCGGCACGAACACCGACAGGGTCGTCGCGATGGACGCCGTGATCGGCCAGGCCATGCGCCGGGACGCGGACTCGAAAGCGAGGCGCGGCGGCATGCCGGCATCCACGCGCCGGTCGGCCTGCTCCACCACAATGATGGCGCCGTCCACCAGCATGCCCACCACCAGGATCAGGCTGAACAGGGCGATGATGTTCAGTGTATAGCCCATCGAGTACAGCGCCAGGATGCCGGCCAGGAAAGCGCCCGGGATGGCGAGCCCCACCAGCAGGCCCGCCCGGAGACCCAGGACCGCCACGATCACCAGCATCACCAGCACCACGGCGGTGAGCACGTTGTTCTCCAGCTCACCCACGACCTGCCTGATGTCCTCGGACTGGTCCTGCAGGTAGGTCACGCGGATCCTGCCGCCCCAGCGCTGCTGCTGAGTTTCGATGATGTCCCGAGCGCGGTCCACGGTATCGATGATGTTCGCGCCGACGCGCTTCTTTATCTCGAGGGCCACCGAGGGCTCCCCGTTGACCCGCGCGAAGCCGTCCGGGGTCTTGAAGGTTCGGCGCACGGTGGCCACGTCGCCGAACGTCACCACGCGGCCGTCCACGGTCTTGAGAGGCAGCGAGAACACGTCCTCGCGCGACTCGATGACACCCGGAACCTTCAGAGCGATCTCGCCGGCCCGCGTCTCCAGCATACCGGCGGCCACCAGGCGATTGTTTCGCTGCAGGGTGCTCACCACCTCCTCGAAGGAAAGCTGGTAGGTCTGGAGCACCGTCGGGTCCACCAGGATCTCCATGACCTCCTCGCGGTCGCCGCCGATATCCACCTCCAGCACGCCGGGCAGGCCTTCCAGCCGGTCGCGCAGGTCCCTGGCGGCGGCGATCAGCCGGCGCTCCGGCACGTTGCCGGACAATGCGGCCGTCACCACGGGGAAAAGCGCGATGTTCACTTCGCTGACGATCGGCTCCTCGGTGTCGGCGGGCAGCTCGCCGCGCACATTGTCCACCCGCTCGCGCACGTCGGTGAGCGCCTGGTCGGCATCGAAGCCGGCGCCGAACTCTAGGGTGATCGTCGCATAGCCCTCGGCGGCCAGTGAGCGCATCTCGTCAACGCCCTCGATCGCCTGCAATTCTGTTTCCATTGGCCGCAGGAGCAGCCGTTCGGCGTCGTCCGGGGCGATGCCCTCGTGGATCATCGACACATTGATGATGGGAATGTCCACGTCCGGCGCCGCTTCCTTGGCGATTCCGAAGTAGGAGAGGGCCCCGGTGATCAGGACGAATGCCAGCAGCAGAATCACCGTGCGGCTGCGGGAGAACGCAGCGCTGATCAGCAGTTTCATCGCGGCCGAGCGATCAGCCGGCGGCGCCGGCGGCAACGTAGTCGACGCTCTGCCCGGGGGAGACGAACCCGCCGCCGGTGGTGATCACGCGCGCCCGCTCCGGAAGCCCGGTCACCCACACGCCTTGAGGGTCCGCGCGCACGATCTCGACGGGCAGGTACTCGACGCGCCCGTCGTCGGACACGAGCTTCACGCCCAGGCGGCCGGCGTCGTCGAGCTCCAGCAAGGCGGGGGACAGGCGATGGGCGTTGACGCCGCCGATGGGAATGACAATCTCGGCGCTGGTGTTGGCCGGCACGCCGGCCGGATTGTCGATCTCTATCTCGACGCGGTAGGTACGGCTGGACTCGTCGGCGCGGGGCGCAATCGCGATGATCCGGCCGGCACGGGTTTCACCGGATACCAGCGTCACCCTCGCTTCACCGCCGAGCTCCACGGCGTTGAAGTGGCGCTGCGACAGCCACGCCTCGGCGATCAGCGGCGTATTGTCCACCACGGTAACGATGGTGCCCTGCACCGCCGCGTAATCACCGACATCCACCATGACCTGGTCGACGATGCCGTCGAAGGGCGCGACGATGCGCGTGCGGGCGATATCGAGCTCGATCCGGCGCAGCGCGGCCTGCGCGGACGCCAGGGCGGCGGCCGCCTCGTCCTGGCGGACTTCGGACTGCAGGCCGCTTTCCCCCAGCCGCCGAGCGGCTTCGTGCTCGCGTTCCCGCTGGCGCAGGATGGCCCGTGCCTCGGTGAGCCGGGCTTCGCGGTCGTCCATGTCGAGCCGGACCAACTCCTCCCCCTGCACCACACGCTGGCCCGACTCCACCAGCACCGCTTCGACCTGGCCGTCGGTCCGCGCGCGGAGTGTCGCGGCACGCTCCGGCTTCGCCTGGCCCTGGGCGACGATCCGGCGCTCGATACGCTCGGCCCCGATCTCGGTCACCTCGACGGTGAAGGCATCCGCCGGCTCACCGGCGCCGGATTCATCGGGACCCGTAGTGGCACCGTCATCGCGCAGCAGGCCGCTCAGCATCCAGAGCACCACCGCCAGCGCGATGGCGCCGGCCAGCCAGTAGTTTCGCGGAATCCGGTTCATGGCCCTCCTTGTAGAACACACAACAGGATCAGAGAACAACCTTCTCCAGGAGGGAATGTTTCCCGACCTTGCCTCCTTGGCTTAATCCGGACGGCGCTACCAGAAGCGCGGCCGCCCGACGTCGAGGTGCACGAAGCTGCTCTTCGGGTAATAGCCGACCCCGCCGGCCTTCAGATCCAACGCGACCTGGCGCAGCTCGGGAAGCGGCACGGACGGCAGCCGGACATCGATGGCCTTGCCCTGCATGTGCAGGCTTTTCTTGGCGACGCCGTTGCTGTTGGCTCGCAGCTTGGCATTGGTCTTCGGGGAACGGTAACCGGAGATCACGTGGTAGGGCTCGCGCGCTTCCAGCTTGCGGCGAACCACGGTAAGCAGGTCCAGCAGTTCCGTGTCGATCTCCGCCATCTCCTCGGCGCGATGGTCGCGCAGCACGTACGCGATGTCCTCCAACGCAACCGGGTCGTAAGACCCCCCGGCCCAGTACCGGCACTCGAGATGATCGTTGGTGTGCAGGTTGCGGAAGGCGAGCGTCCGGTCGGTGTCGGGTTTCAGTATCAGGGCCGGCGCCTCGCCGGCCACGCACAATCCGGCCGCCAGACCGAGGGTTCGGCTGACGAAACGCCGCCGGCCCGAGGAATGCCTCGAAGATTCAGGATTACTCATAATAGTCCGGTCAACTAGTCGATTCGGGTTGCAGGAATTCCGTGTGATCAGGCGCCGCTCTCAGGCGTTCAATGCGCCCGTCCAGGTCGTTTCTCTAATCAATGGCTTATCCATTATCCACTCAGCAGCTCCAATACGCCAACTAAATCGATGCACGGTCAGCCACCCGGCGATTCTGAAGTTCCTGACAGCGCATTTGATGATCTCGATCAACCCGGCGACTTGGCCGCTCATCCATGCTTCGGGCTCACATTTCCCGCCCCCGACCCCGAAGGAGCAACGCAGTGACCAATGATAAACGGACCACGGCTCGACCCGGCGCGACACACCCGCCGGCCTCCTCTCGCACCATCCTCACATTGGCCACCGGACTGCTGATTGCCGCGATCCTTGCCGTGATGCCGCGTTTCGCCACCGCGCAGGACGACCAGCCCTTCCAGCTCGACACTGGCGACCAAGTGGTCTCCGGCGTGGAGACTTCGGTCACCGTGCAGGGGCCGGAAGGCCTGATCACCGAAGAAACGGCCGCCACGCTGCGGGTCGACGGCCGGGACTACCCGCTGACTCTGGGACCGGACGGCCGGGGCACCGTCGAGGGCGTGGTCTTCGGTGCGCTGGACAACGACGTGACGCTGCAAGTTGCCGGCCAGCCGGTGGCGGTGGACCCCGGGACCGGCACGGCCGTGCTGGACGCCTCCATCCCGGCGCTGCCCGGGTGGCTGTCGATACTGCCGCCCATCATCGCCATCCTGCTCGCGCTGCTCACCAAGCGCGTCATTCCCGCCCTCGTGATCGGCGTATGGGCCGGCGCCTGGTTCTCCAGTGAGCTCACCCTGGCGGGCATCTGGTACGGGCTGCTGGACGTCATCGACACCTGGGTCCTGCGGGCGCTGGTACCCGAGGACGGCGGCACCGGTCACATGTCCATCATGCTGTTCACCATGCTCATCGGCGCCATGGTCGGAATCATCTACCGCAACGGCGGTACCCAGGCCATCGTCGACAAGCTGACCGCCTGGGCCACCAACCGGCGGCGCGGCGAGGTCGCAGCCGGCGCCGTGGGCACGGCGATATTCTTCGACGACTATTCGAGCCTGCTGGTTCACGGCAACGCCGTGCGGCCCATGACCGACCGCCTGAAGATCTCCCGGGAGAAGCTCGCCTATATCGTGGATACCAGCGCGGCCCCCATTGCGACCTGGGCGTTCATCACTACCTGGATCGGATTCCAGGTCGGCCTGATCGCCGATGCTACGGCGGGTATCGCCGGAGTGGAGGGCAGCCCCTATGCGGTGTTTTTCTCCTCCATCCCCTACATGTTCTACCCGCTGCTGGCTTTCCTGTTCATGTGGCTGCTGATCGGCACCGGCCGCGACTGGGGGCCGATGGCGCGCGCCCAGGACCGCGCCCTGGGCGGCGACGTCGGCGGGACCACCGCCGAGCAGAGCGAACGGGCAGGTCTGGTCGAAAAGGAAGGCGTGCAACGCGGCGCGCTGAACGCCGTAGTTCCGATCGTCGTGCTGCTCGCGGTCACCATCATCGGCCTGTTCGTTACCGGCTCCGGCGACACGCTGATGGATGTGATCGGCAGCGCCGACTCGTTCACCGCCCTGCTGTGGGGTTCGATGCTGGCGGTGATCGCCGCTGTGGTGATATCCGTGGGCCGCGGTCTGCTGTCCCTGGGCGAATCCGTGGAGAGCGGCATCGACGGCATCAAAGCCGTGTTCGACGTGCTGGTGATCCTGACGCTGGCCTGGGCGCTGTCCGCGGTTACGGAAAATCTGCAGGCGGCAAACTGGCTGGCCTCCATGCTGGGCGAGGCGCTGCCCGCCGCCCTGATGCCGGCAATCCTGTTCGTGATCGCCGCGGCCATCGCCTTCGCCACCGGTACCAGCTGGGGCACCATGGGAATCCTGCTGCCGCTGGCCGTGCCGCTCACCTGGACGATCATGGGCAACCAGGGCCTGGCCGGCGCCGATTACTTTTATATCCTTTACGGCGCCGTGGGCGCGACGCTCGCCGGCGCGGTATGGGGCGACCACACCTCACCCATCTCCGACACCACCGTGCTGGCCTCGGCGACCTCCCATTGCGGCGTGGTCGAGCACGCCAACACGCAGTTGCCGTACGGCCTGCTGGTCGGAGCGGTAGCGCTGGTGCTCGGCTACCTGCCGGCGGGCTTCGGGCTGCCGGCCTGGCTGTCGCTGGTCATCGGCCTGGTCGCGCTGATCGTGATCGTGCTGTTCGTGTTCCGGGTTCCCGAATCGTCCACCACGAAAAATCAATCATGAACACCGACACCAATGACAACGGCCTCGGAGTCTGGTCCGAGGTCGGGAAACTCAAACGGGTACTGGTGCATCGCCCCGACCTGAGCCTGCGCCGGCTCACACCCGGAAACTGCCACGACCTGTTGTTCGACGACGTGCTGTGGGTCAAGCGGGCGCGCCAGGAGCACGACGTCTTTGTCGATGTGCTGCGCGATCGCGGCGTCGAGGTGCTGCAGCTTCGCGAGCTGCTCGCCGAGACCCTGGAGATCCCCGAGGCCCGGGACTGGCTGCTCGACCGCGTCGTCTCGCCGCTGCGCTCGGGTGTGACCATGCTGGCGGAGATGCGGGCCTGGCTCGAGGAGATATCCACCCATGACCTGTCGAAGCACCTGATCGGCGGCCTGGCCAAGGCGGAGAGTCCGTTCGCCGGAGACGGGCTGACCGGGCAGTTCATGGATCGCCACGAGTTCATCCTGCCGCCGCTGCCCAATCACCTGTTCACGCGGGATACTTCCTGCTGGATCTACCAGGGGGTTTCGATCAACCCCATGGCCATGCACGCCCGCAAGCGCGAAACACTCAACTACCAGGCCATATACCGCTTCCATCCGATGTTTACGGGCGGCGGTTATGAAGTCTGGTTCGGCAGCGAAGAGCAGGACTATGCCGATGCCACCATCGAGGGCGGCGACGTGATGCCCATCGGCAACGGCGCCGTCCTGGTGGGCATGGGGGAGCGCACCACGCCCCAGGCCGTGGAGTGCCTGGCGCAGTCACTGTTCCGCGGCGGCGGCGCCGAACGCGTGATCGCCGCGGCATTTCCCCGCGCCCGCTCCGCCATGCACCTGGACACAGTGTTCACCATGCTCGACCGCGACAAGGTGACCTGCTTCCCGGAAGCGGTGGAGACGTTCCGCACCTGGAGCCTGCGACCGGGCGACGGTGATGGCGGCATCGAATTGTCCACGGAGAAGGGTTTCATGGAGGCGGTCTCCGACGCCCTCGGCACGACCCTGACTACCATTCCCACCGGCGGTGACAGCTACGAAGCCGAGCGCGAGCAATGGGACGACGGCAACAACACCCTGGCCGTGGAGCCCGGCGTGGTGATCGGCTATGACCGGAATGTCTACACCAATACCCAGCTCCGCAAGGCGGGCGTGGAAGTGATTACCATCCCCGGCTACGAACTGTCCCGCGGCCGGGGCGGCGCCCACTGTATGAGCTGCCCGATCCAGCGCGACGGCATCTGAAGGAGGTAAACACCAGCCATGCTACGCAACCGAAGCTTTCTCAAGCTCAGCGATTTCTTCCCGGAGGAGATCGAGTATCTGATCAACTTTGCATCTGAGCTCAAGGAGGAAAAGCGCGCCGGTACCGAGCGCCAGCGACTGAACGGAAAGAATATTGCCTTGATATTCGAGAAGGACTCCACCCGGACCCGCTGCGCCTTCGAGGTCGCCGTGCACGACCAGGGCGCCCACGTTACCTATATCGGCCCCAGCGGGTCGCACATCGGCGTCAAGGAAACTGTGAAGGACACGGCGCGCGTCCTCGGCCGCATGTACGACGGCATCGAGTACCGGGGCTTCGGCCAGGCGATTGTCGAGGAGCTTGCCACCCACGCGGGCGTGCCGGTGTGGAACGGCCTGACGGACGAATTTCACCCGACCCAGATCCTGGCGGACTTCCTGACCATGCGCGAGCACTGCGACAAGCCGCTTCACGACATCTCGTTCTGTTTCCTCGGCGACTCGCACAACAATATCGCCGATTCGCTGATGGTGGGCGCCGCCAAGCTGGGCATGGATTTCCGCATGGGATCCCCGGCCGCTTCCCACCCCCGGGGCGACGTCCTGACCTATGCGACGGAGCTGGCGGGGGACCGCGGCGGCTCGATCACCCTGACCCAGGACATCGACGCGGCGGTGGAGGGCGTGGACTTCATTTACACCGATGTGTGGGTATCCATGGGCGAGCCGGACTCGGTGTGGAACGAGCGCGTGGCGATGCTGCGCCCTTACCAGGTGAATATGGACGTGCTGGACCGCAGCAGGAATCCCGAAGTGAAGTTCATGCACTGCCTGCCGGCTTTCCATAACCGGGAGACGGAAAAGGGGGAGAAGATTTTCGAGAAATACGGCCTGGACGGCATGGAGGTCACCGAGGACGTGTTCGAGTCGAGCCACTCCATCGTGTTCGACCAGGCCGAGAACCGGCTGCATACCATCAAGGCCGTGATCGTGGCCACGCTGGGAGACTGACGCCGTGCGGGTGGTGGTGGCCCTCGGGGGCAACGCGCTGCTCAGGCGCGGCGAGCCCCTGGAAGCGGATGTCCAGCGCCGCAATATCAAACGCGCCGTGGACGCCCTGGCACCCGTCGCGGCGGAGCACGAGCTTGCCATCACCCACGGCAACGGCCCCCAGGTCGGGCTGCTGGCGCTGGAGTCCTACGCCTACCGGGAAGTCGGGGAGTATCCGCTGGACGTGCTCGGCGCCGAAAGCGAGGGCATGATCGGCTACATGATCGAGCAGGAGCTCGCCGGCCGCCTGCCGGGGCGCGAAACCGCCGTGCTGCTGACCCAGGTCGCCGTCGATCCGGAGGACCCCGCGTTTCGGAATCCGACCAAGCCGATCGGGCCCTGGTACGACAAGGGCGACGCCGAGCGTCTGGGCAGCGAGCGGGGCTGGTCCTTCGTCGCCACGGGCGGCCAGTACCGGCGGGTGGTCCCCTCTCCCCTGCCCCGGCGCATTCTCGAGATCGGGACCATACGCCTGCTGATCGACGCCGGCGTCATCGTCATCTCGGTGGGCGGCGGCGGTATCCCGGTCATCGTTTCCGACGACGGCGTGATCCGCGGTGTCGAGGGGGTCATCGACAAGGACCGCGCCGCCGCGCTCCTGGCCAGCGAGATCGGCGCCGACGCCCTGCTGCTGCTCACCGACGTCGACGGGGTGTACGCCGGCTGGGGAACCGAAGAGCAGCGCCGGCTGGGAGAGACCACGCCGGAAGAGCTCGGTGCCCTGGACCTGGAAGCGGGCTCCATGGGCCCCAAGGTGGAGGCCGCCTGCACCTTCGCCCGGCATACCGGCGGTCTCGCCGGCATCGGGGCGCTGGAAGACGCCGGCGCGATCCTGGCGGGCGAAGCGGGCACTCGCATCCGGCGCTGACGTGCCGGCCGCCCGGCATCCTCGCCAAGCGCCGGGTTTCTCCCGCTTGCTTGACCTGGGTTAACTCGCCGTTCGAAACGGCTGTTACGCTGACACCCGTTTTACAAGACATCAGCCAGCCAACCAATACGCCTGATCAGGCGGGGAGGACTTCAATGTCCGTAGCAAAAGTGATCGAGATAACCGCCAACTCCACCGAGAGCTTTGAGGACGCCATCGAACAGGGCATCAAGTCCGCCGCCCGGAGCGTTCACAACATCAAGGGAGCATGGGTCAAGGAACAGCAGGTCGTCGTCGACGGCGACCAGGTCTCCGAGTACCGCGTCGACCTGAAAGTCACCTTCGTTCTCGACTGAAGCCGCGAGTGCCGCCCTCCTCGCCCGCCGGACAACGAGGGCAAAAGGGGGCGGCACTCCGTCAACGTGCCCGCGGCCGGCGCTACTCGATGGTCTCTCCGGGAGGCACCGGCGGCTCGTGGGTCTTGACCTTGCCCCGCCGCCGCTGCTCGTACTCCTTCAATTGGCGGCGGGCGCTGTTGAACGCGTCGCGGATCGCGACGTAAACATCTTCGTGGGCGTGGTTCTCGGCCGGGCTCCGGCTTGCCACGATTTCAGTGTCGGGCACGTGGAGCTCGATGAGAACGCTGTAGATCTTGCCCTTGTGGTGGTGCTTGTGGGGCGCGTCGATGGTCACGTGGCAGGCCGTGACCTGGTCGCTGAACTGCTCCAGCTTGTCGACCTTTTCCCGCACGGCTTTCTCCACGGCCGTGGAAGGATCCATATTGTGATAGGTAAGCTGTAAGGATACCGCCATATCGATTGCACCTGGTTGAGAACCGGAGAATCCGATTGTGCGCAGTCCCCCGCCGACACCTATTGATCCGTGTCAATCAAGCGGCTGAAATGGAGCGCGCACCCGGACCGTCCGGCATCGAGTGCGTGCGGGGAGCATTCCGGGGCAACTCCGGCTATATTCGCGACATGACCGACAGGAACACAGCTACCGGCCGACTGAAGCTGCGCCACGTGGCCGTGGACACCTACCACGAGAACGTGGCCTACATGCACCGGGACTGTGAGAATTACCGCGCGGAGGGATTTCAGGCGCTGTCCAAGATCAAGATCAGCTCCGATGGTCACGCCATACTGGCCATGTTGAACGTAGTGCGCGACGACTCCCTGGTCTCGCCGGACGAACTGGGCCTGTGCGACCAGGCCTTCGAGCAGCTCGACCTCGAGGAGGGAACGAACCTGACCGTCGAGCACGCCGAGCAGCCCCGGTCCATGAGCTGCGTGCGCCGCAAGATCGAGGGGGAGCGCCTGAACAGAGCGGACTTCCAGGCCATTACCCGGGACATCGTCGACAACCAATACACCAAGATGGAGATGGCGGCATTCCTTGTCGCCGCCGACCAGGGCGGGCTCGACCGCGACGAGGTTCTCTACTACACCGAGGCCATGGCCGACACGGGTCGCCGGCTGGACTGGCACGAGTCCCTGGTGGCGGACAAGCATTGTATCGGCGGGATACCCGGCAACCGAACGTCCATGCTGGTGGTGCCCATCGTGGCGGCCCACGGCATGCTCATTCCCAAGACCTCCAGCCGCGCCATCACCTCGCCCGCCGGCACCGCCGACACCATGGAGGTGCTGGCAAAAGTCGACCTGTCGCCGGCCGATCTGCACCGGATCGTGCGCAGCGAGCGGGGCTGCCTGGCCTGGGGAGGAACCGCGCAACTGGCCCCGGTGGACGACATTCTCATCGCCGTTGAGCGGCCGCTGGGTATCGACGCCATGGGACAGATGGTGGCGTCGATCCTGGCCAAGAAGCTGGCGGCCGGCTCAACCCATCTCCTGGTGGACATTCCCGTCGGGCCGACCGCCAAAATCCGCAGCGAGCGCAGCGCCATGCAGCTTCGCAAGCTGTTCGAGTACGTCGGCGACCGCTGCGGCATCCACCTCGAGGTCATGATCAGCGACGGCAGCCAGCCCGTGGGGCGCGGTATCGGGCCCGTTCTCGAAGCCCGCGACGTTATGCAGATCCTGCGCAACGACCCGGCGGGGCCGGAGGACCTGCGCCTCAAGGCCTTGTACCTGGCCGGCCGCGTGCTGGAGTTCGATCCCGATGTGCGCGGCGGCCGGGGCTTCGCTATAGCCCGGGACATCCTGGAATCGGGGCGGGCACTGACCCGGATGGAGGCTCTTATCGAGGCGCAGGGCGTACAATCCCGGCCGCCGGAGCTGGGCACGCTCATCCACGAGGTGACCGCCCGGCGCGAGGGGGTGATCGGGGCGATCGACAATTACCGCCTCAACCGGATCGCCAGCCTGGCGGGCGCGCCCATGGACAAGGGTGCCGGCGTGGACCTGTTGAAGAAAATCGGGGACCCGGTCGCCGCGGGCGAGCCCATGTACCGGCTGCACGCCCAATTCCAGGCCAACTTCAAGTTCGCGCGGAACATGATAGAAAAGGACACTGGGTTCACGATCGGCGACGACGACAACATCGAATCGGAAATTTCAAATGCCCGGAAGTAAGCGCTTGCTGGTCCTCGGTTTCCCGGAATACGTGGAACAGGCGAACCGCCTGGCCGGCGCCCTGGACAGCGCCTGCAAGATTATCGACATTCACCGTTTCCCTGACGGCGAAAGCCGGGTACGGCTGCCGGAGGAAGTACCGGCCCACGTGGTGCTGTGCCGCAGCCTGAACCAGCCCAACGACAAGCTTGTGGAGCTGATGCTCGCCGCCCGCACGGCGCGGGAACTGGGCGCCCGGGTCCTGACCCTGGCGGCGCCGTACCTGTGCTACATGCGCCAGGATGCCGCCTTCGCCGGCGGCGAGGCCGTCAGCCAGACCATCGTCGGGGAATGGCTGGGCAGCCTGTTCGATCGCGTCGTCACCGTGGACCCGCATCTGCACCGGACCGGCACCCTGGACGAGGTGGTGCCCGGCGCCGAGGCCGTCACGGTGAGCGCCGCGCCGGCTATGAGCGAGTACCTGAAGCACCTGCCCGACGCGCCGCTGCTCATCGGCCCCGACGATGAGGCCCGCCAGTGGGTGCAGCAGATCGCCGAGCTGTCGAACGTGGAATTCGCGGTGGCCACCAAGCAGCGCAGCGGCGACCGCGACGTGGAGGTGACCCTTTCCGACCACGACTGCGGAAACCGGAACGTGGTGCTGGTGGACGACATCATCAGCACCGGCGAGACCATGGCCGCCGCCGTGCGCCACGCCCGGGCGGACGGCGCCGCGGCGATCCATTGCCTCGTCACCCACGCCCTGTTCTGCGAAAGCGCGCTCGAGCTCCTTGAATCGGCGGGCGCGACCGGCATCGTCAGCACCGACAGCATCGAGCATCCTTCCAACAGGATCCATCTGGCCCCGCTCATCGCAGAGGCCATATGAAGCTACAGTTCCTGGGCGCCACCCGCGAAGTCACCGGCTCATGCTACCTGCTCAGCCTCGGCAACACGAAGATTCTCATCGAGTGTGGCCTGATCCAGGGCAGCGGCGAGCACGAACGCCATAACCATGACGCGTTCCGTTTCGATTCGAAGGAGGTCGACGCGGTAGTGGTCACCCACGCGCATATCGATCACTCGGGCCGGCTGCCGCTGCTGGTCAAACGGGGCTACCAGGGGCCCATCTACACCCACCGGGCGACGGTGGACCTGTGCGAGGTGATGCTGGCGGACTCGGCATACCTCCAGGAGAAGGAAGCCGAGTGGCAGAACAGGGACCACGGCGGATCCGGGCGGGAACGCGTCGAGCCCCTGTACACCCGCGACGACGCAGCCCGGACCCAGGGGAGCTTCAGGGCGCTCGAGTACGGAAGCCCGCAGGAGATCGCCGACGGCGTGCGGGTCACGATGCACGATGCCGGGCACATACTGGGCTCGGCGATCGCCGAGCTCGAGGTCACGGAGAACGGACGCACGCGCCGGATCGTATTCAGCGGCGACCTGGGCCACCGCGGCGCGCCCATTCTGCGGGACCCGGCAATACTCTCCCGCGCGGACCTGGTTGTGATGGAGAGCACCTACGGCGACCGGCTGCACCGGTCGTGGCAGGACACCTGGCTGGAGATGGGCGAAATCATTTCGAACGCCCGCAGCGAAAGAGGCAACATCCTCATCCCCGCGTTCACCGTGGGCCGCACCCAGGAGCTGCTATACGTGTTCAACCAGAACTCCGAGAAGTGGGGCCTCGGCGACTGGCGCATCTTCCTCGACAGCCCGATGGGTATTGCGGCCACAGGCATATACGAGCGGCACGCCAAGGTTTACGACCGCCGCGCCGCCGAGTTCAACACCAGGCACCACGGGCTGTTCGACCTGCCCAACCTGTACATGAGCGAGACGCCCAAGGAGTCCATGGTGATCAACCAGATCCGGTCAGGAGCGATCGTCATCGCCGGCAGCGGCATGTGCACCGGCGGCCGTATCAAGCACCATCTCAAGCACAACATCTGGCGCGAGGCGTGCCACGTGATGATCGTGGGCTTCCAGGCCCGGGGCACCCCCGGCCGCGCCCTGGTGGACGGCGCGAGCCGCATCCGGCTGTGGGGCAAGGACTTCGACGTGGCGGCGAAGATTCACACTATCGGCGGCCTGTCGGCCCACGCCGACCAGCGCGGCCTGCTCGACTGGTACGCCGGCTTCGACGACAAGCCACCCGTCTGCCTGGTGCACGGCGAGCCCGAGTCCATGGACGCCCTGGCCGACAAGCTCACCAAAGACTACGACGCGAAGGTGACCCGGCCCGAATACGGGCAGGTCGTAAACCTGTAAGCGACGCCGCGCGGACACGACTTCCGGCTGCAAGGACGAAGCCAGCATCGCCCCGCGGACACCCCGATCTGTCGCTTTTCGAGGCGACCGCCTTCTCTCCTAATCGGACTTTCGCAACTCGGTAGGTTGGGCGGCCGTAAGTGCTTGGTTTTCCAAGGGCGAGGAGGCAAAGGTCTGTACTACATTTGCGCGGCTAGATTTGCAGCGGTGATCTTCGGCGGGCCTGGGGCGGCAGTGTCCAGCCGAGCTTGGCGAGCAATAGCTGCTGGTCGCTCTCCACAAAGACGTAGAGCTCATCCTCCTGCGGCAAAAGCTTCCCCTTGACCTCGGGGCGCGCGTGTTCCCACAATCGGGTGGCCAGCTCGCCTTCCAGCCGGCTCGAGTGTCCCTTCGGGGTCCCGACCAGGTAATGGGCGCCGCGCCGTCGCATCTCGGCTAGATGTGCTTCGGTCGGAATCCCCCGGTCGATCACCCAAACACGTTCGCCACAGCCATAGCGCGCTTCGATCCACTCGAGAAATTCCGGCAACGTAGTGCAATCCGCCGTGTTGCCGGCCAGCACTTCGAACCCCGCCCCGAACAACTCCTGCCAGCGTTGCTTCAAAAATCCGAACAACGCCTCCTTCGTTTGCGACGTTTCCAGCTTCGTCCGGCCAGGCGCCGGAACAGGCTGAATTTATCACAATACGCCAGACGAGCTTGTGATATGCGTCAATAAGTAGCGCGAATTGTCCCGCCCATACGGAATCAAAATCAGTAACGGAGCTGGTATATGAAACGATCTCCGAGCACGCAGTGAATGGCGGTAGCCGGGAGGCGATCATGCCGAAGCCAGCAACACGGCAGATTTCAATGCTGGGGTTCAGTTGCGTCGTTGCCGGGCTGTTAATTGTCCCGCAGGTGGCCGACACCCAGGTCCGCGATCAAAGCGGTAAGGAAATTGTCGACACGTTCTGCGCCGAGTGCCACCGGACAGGGGATAATGACGCCCCGAAGATCGGCGATGCGGAGGCGTGGAAGGCGCGTGCATCGTTGGGACTGACGGCGCTCACGCAACATGCCTTGGATGGTATCCGCCGGATGCCCCCGCATGGCGGCCACCCGCAGCTTACCGACCTGGAGATCGCGCGTGCAATCACCTACATGGTCAACGCATCGGGTGGCGACTGGGTGGCGCCTGAGAGCCGAGCTGACATAACCGCGGAGCTTGCCGGCAAGGAGGTCGTCGAGGCGTATTGTAGCGATTGCCACCAGAGCGGGCATGAAGGCGCTCCCCGGGTTGGTGACAAAGAGGCATGGATACCCCGGCTCCAACAGGGGCTTGCCTACGTTGTGCGCTCCGCGATCAAGGGTCACGGCGGCATGCCGCCGCGCGGGGGTGCTGCCAATCTTACCGATGCCGAAATACGGAACGCGATCGTTTACATGTTTGATCCGGAAACGGCCACCGCGAGCCAAAGGGCCTGGCGCCCGGAAGAAAAACAAACCGGACCGGTTGAGGGCAATCACGCGAATGTCGGGGGAATGCACATATATCTTGGCTTCGTGTCCGCGGAAAAGCTCCGCGGCTATCCGACGGGATCACCCGAACGATCCATGCACAGAGGGATCCCGAGTGGTGCTGACTGGTATCACGTCAACGTGACCCTGCTCGAGCAGGCGGATCATGCCCCGATCACCGATGCCCGGGTGGAGGTGCAGGTCGATGAAGCGGGCGCGGTGATGAAATCCAAGGATCTCGAGTCAATGGCGGTCGGACAGGGAAGCTATGGAAATTACTTCCGGTTGCGGGCCAGGACATCGTACGGCGTTACCGTCCGGGTGCACGCTCCCGGTTCACCGGGTCCCGTCGAAGCCGAGTTCCGGCACGAACACCTGTGAGGCCCACCGTGCCTGAAGATCGTTCCATGACCTCGAGCTACCCTTTACCAGCTGACTAATACCAATTTTATACAGACACGTGACGGAGGCCGTCATCATGACAACCGTTTACTGGATTACTACTGCAGCGCTTCTGCTTGTCATCGCCTCACTGGTCAGCGGTGCAATCTCCATGGGCCACGGCGGTGAATTCGACCGGAAACACGCTACGGAATTCATGTTTCTCCGCGTGGGCTTGCAGGCACTGGCGATCGCGTTGGTGATGCTGCTGGCGTACATGAACTACGTGTGACCGGTATCGTTGTTACGAAGCCGGACGAATCTCCGGACTCCCGAATTCGAGACCCCTTGTTCGCCTTGGAGTCAACCAAGCGTCTCAGCCGCTCCGCTTCAAAGTGGCGACCAACCGCGGATTGGCTAATGTGGCTGTTCTGTCAGTAATCATCTCGCCAATCCTATCCAGACAGCGGTACAGGGTGTCATTGGCAATGACCACACAACCCTTGTCCAACAAGTCCGCCATCGCGCTGCGCCCATACTACTGCCGGTGCAGCCGCCAGTCGCTTCCCGGTTCCAGTAGCTGATACGCCGTCACCACCATCAGCACGAGATACCACAAGGTGCCTTAGGCCCAAGACTCGATACGGGTGGGTGGCCAGCCCTTACCGGACGGGAACTCACACCCCGCAAGATACGCCGAGCTTTCCTCACCACGATAACGACTGAACAAACTGCAAATATTTCAGTGGAATATTTTCCCCACTGAAATATCTGTCAGGTTGTTTTGCTTGATAACCGCTATTGCGTTAAGCCCTCTTAACCAGGCTTATTACAAACAACAAAATAACGGCGCCGATAGTGGCCATAATTATGGAGCCTAATAACCCGCCTGTTGTTATGCCGAGCAAGCCGAATACAAAGCCACCCACTACGGCACCCACAACCCCCACGATAATATTCCCTAAGAGACCAAACCCGCTTCCCTTCATTAAGTTGCCAGCAAGCCACCCGACCAGCGCGCCAATAGCCAGAAATATTATTAAGCTGATGATATCCATGTTGCCTCCGGTTAACTGTTAGAGAAAAGGACTATGCCCATAACAAAACTGACAGCACCAGCAATGTAGAAAGTCATCATCCTATCCGTATCCGAACCTGTAACAGCCTGTATTATCTGCAAACCGACTGAACCAGGTCAGCACCAACGATACCACTGTCTACGTCGGATTGGATGTGCACAAGGACACCATCACCGCCGCCTGCTTCGGCGCCGAACCCGTCTCGCGATCAGGATTCCGGCCGGTACGATTCAACCCTGCCGCATCTCCACGACCCTCAAACGCATCTGCTTCTCGGACTCTATCAGCGCGAAAAGCACCAGGCCGATACCGACAATCACCAGGCCGTCGGTGAAGGATACCGCCTGCGTGCCCAGCACGCGTTGCAGGAACGGGATGTAGGTGACGGCGAACTGGGCCGTCGTGGCAATGCCCACCGCGATCCATACCGCGGGCGTGCCCGCCACCGCCTTCCAGGTGAGCGACGTGCCGTAGGCGTTGCGCATGAAGAACAGGTAGAAGATCTCCATGACCACCAGCGTGTTGACCGCCAGGGTGCGCGCCAGCTCGAGGGAATATCCTTGCTGCAGGCCATAGGTGAATATGCCGAACATTCCGCACAGGAACAGCGTCGACACGAACACCACCTGCCACACCAGGCCGCCCGTCAGCAGCGGCTCGCTGCGCGGCCGCGGCGGGCGGCGCATGGTGTTCTCCTCGGTGGGCTCGAAGGCCAGGGCGATGCCCAGGGTGACGGCGGTAATGAGGTTCACCCAGAGGATCTGCACGGGGGTGACCGGCAGGCTGAGGCCGAACAGGACCGCCACGATGATGGTCATGGCCTCGCCGGCATTGGTCGGCAGGGTCCAACCGATGACTTTCTTGAGGTTGTCGTAAACGGTCCGGCCGTAGCGGACCGCCGCGGCGATGGAGGCGAAGTTGTCGTCGGCGAGCACCAGCTCAGCCGATTCCTTGGCGGCCTCGCTGCCGCTTTTTCCCATGGCGATGCCCGCGTCGGCGCGCTTGAGGGCCGGCGCGTCGTTGACCCCGTCGCCGGTCATGGCCACCACCAGGCCCTGGGCCTGCAGAGCCGCCACCAGCCTGAGCTTGTGGGACGGGCTGGTCCTGGCGAAGATGTCCGTCTCGACGATCGCCGCGGCCA
>JBEPXV010000002.1:0-21027 GCA_041641695.1 Gammaproteobacteria bacterium
CCACCGTACGGTGTTGTTGCAACTTCACAGAATTCAGCGCATGGTGCAACATCGCACAGTCGACACCATTGACTGAAATCATTCAACCATCAATCCGCGGGCGCCGGCTTCCGCGGCGAGCTGAGACATGTTCAAAAAGCTGCTTCCCATTATTCTGTGGACCGCCCTGCTGGCCGGCCCGGCCGCGGCGGACTCCGAGACCCGCCGCATCATGCAGAACGTCGCAGAATCCCTGGAGGTCCTGCTCCCCCTGTCCCTGGACAGCGACGTATTCCTGGACCCGGACAATCGGGAAATCGTCATGCAGCATCTGGCACGGCTCGAGAGCTCGGCGGACGGACTCGCGGAGCACGGGGCCGAGCAGTCCCTGGATTTCCAGCTTCTCGCGGCGGCGTTCTCGCGAGCCGCGGGTCGTATCCAGACGAATTTCGAGTACCTGCATCCGGAGGAAGCCAGGTATATCCTGATCGACCTGACCCAGCACTGCGTCGCCTGCCATTCGCGGAACACGGCAAACCGCGATTTCCCCCTGTCCAACGCCCTGAACCGGTACCTCGAGGAGCAGGCCCTGGACGACCGGGAGCGGGCCCGGCTGCAGCTGGCTCTGCGGCAGTTCGACGGCGCCATGGAGACCTGGGAAGACATCCTGTCCGACACCGCAGCGGATCCGGTGGACATGTCCCTGGACGGCAACTTCGTGGAGTATCTCACCGTGGCGGTCCGGGTCCGGCAGGCCTACGAGCGCGCGGCGCAGCAGCTCCGTGAGGTCGCGGACCGGGACGACACCCCGTTCTACCTGCGGCGCCGGCTGGCGACCTGGATTGACGCTCTGGAGACGGCGGCGCGGAACAATGGGGAGGCCCTGACCATGACACGCGCCCGCGAGCGGTTCCACCGCCCCGGCACCCGGCCCGGGCTGCTCTGGAACGACTCGCAGCTGGTATCGGATCTCATCCTGTCCGCGGGCCTGGAGCGGCTCGTGGACTCACAGGACGCGGCCCTGACGCCCGCCCGGCGCGCCGAGGCTTATTACATGCTGGGAGTCCTGGAGGCGCGGTCCATCGGGCTGTACTCCGCCCTGCCGGGCATGGAGCGGTTCTGGGAAGCGGCCATTCGCACGGCGCCGGACAGTCCCTACGCCGTGGAAGCCTATGCGCTGCTGGAGGAATCCGCGCATGCGTCTTTTTCCGGCGGGCTGCCCTTCGAGCAGACGGATGAAACCTTCGCCCACCTGGCAGAGCTGCGCAGACTGATCGGCATCGATCAGCAACACTGACGACCCGCCGCGGGCCGCAAGCGCCCCGGGAGCCGTCGTCCGAAGCGGGACCGGCCGTGTTGGCGCCATCGATGTGCGCCGGCGTTCGGGCGGCCATCGGAGCTCTATCCCCGACGCCCTGGCACGGGGTGTCAGATCCTGTAGAGCTGCCCAAAACCGTCCTGCCTGTCGTCGACTCCCGCCAGGCGGAGGCTGTGCCAGGCCATGGCGTGGTTGCTGGCGGTGGCCGGCTTGCCCAGCGCGCTCTCGATGTCCGCGACGACGTCCGCGACCCGCAGGTTGGTGCAGGACACGAACACGCCGTCCACGCCGGGGCGCCCTCCAAGATCGATCGCCGCATCACGAATCGAGGCAGGCGTGATGCGCGCCGCGCGCCGGTCGTCTTCGACGTTGAACGTCGCCACCACCGGCACGTCGATATCGCGATCCTCAAGGTATGTCCGGATGTGCTCATTGATCTCCTGTGCGTAGGGCGTCAGAAGCGCGATGCGTTTCATGTCCAGTGCCGCAAAGGCGGCCCGGGCGGCGGTAATCGGCGTCGTGCACCGGCTTTCGGGACGCGCCGCCTTCATCAGGCCCATCACCCGCTCCTCGCCGATCTCCATGCTGGCGGAAGTACAGCCGTAGCCGATGACATCCATCGGCATGTCCGGCAGCAGCAGGTCAGTGGCTTCGGTGATGCGCGCCTCCATGTCGCGGAGACTCGCCCGCGAGACGATGTTGGCGTTCGGAATACGGCTCTGATAAACGGCAACGCCCGGCAGGTTCAGCAAACGCCGGTACTCGTGCTCGATGGTCTGGTCGCTGGACAGCACCACGAGGCCGATATTGGCGCGCGTGCCGATTCCCTCGTCGACGTCGTAGGGAAGTTGCTTCACGTTGACCTCCCGGGGCTGCTGATGGACATCAGACGGCATCGGAATATCCTCTTTTCAGTGCAGGGTGAGTGAGTCCATGGGAATCTCCGTTTCCCTGTCGTCGATCACGTCAGCCACCAGGCGGGCGGTGCCGCACGCCATGGTCCAGCCGAGATTGCCGTGACCCACGTTGAGATACAGGTTCCGGTAGCGGCTGGGCCCGACAATCGGCCGCCCGGTGGGCGTCATGGGGCGCAGACAGGCCCAGTACTCCGGCGTGTCATATTCCGCCGCGTCCGGCATGAAGCGGGAGAACACCCCGATCATATGCTCAAAATCCGCCGGACGATAGGAGCTGTCATAGCCGGCGATCTCGGCGATCGACGTCACCCGCAGCCGGTCGCCCAGGCGGCTGAAAGCCATCAACCGGTCGATATTCACGCCGCCGATAACCGGTGCCCGGCGGCCGGAACCGGCCGGGAACGTCACGGAGTAGCCCTTGACCGGGTAGATCGGCAGGTCGATCCCGACGGGCCGGGCGAGCCGGGGCGCCTCGACTCCCGACGCCAGAACGAAGATATCCGCGTCGCGCTCCCCCGAGGAGGTCGTCACGCAGCGGATGCGGTCGCCGTCCGCCACCATCCGGTCGACGGTGCAATCGAAAACCAGCTCGACCCCTTGTTTACGGCAGGCCTCGGCCAGACCCAGCGTGAACAGCCGGGCGTCGCCGCTTTCATCCGTCGGGCAGTAGGCCGCGCCGGCGATGTTGCCGGCCGCCTGTGCGAACGCCGGGTCGAGCTCGACGATCTCGTCGAAACCGAGCACCCGGACGTCGTGGCCCATGTCCCGGATCGCCTTCATCTCCTCGACGCCGCCGCGCAGCGTGGATTCACTCTCGAACAGGTAAAGCAGTCCACCCCGCTGCGAGTGGTATTCCAGGCCCGCCTGCTCGGTGACCGCGTGCAGGCGCTGCTGGGCATACCGGCACAGGCGGTAGCCGTGGCGGGTGTTCTCGGCCAGACGCCTGGGGGTGCATTGACCCAGGAATCTCGCGCCCCAACGCAGCATCTGCCAGTCCAGCCGGGGCTTCAGCCGATAAGCCTGGTTGGCATTGAACAGCGACTTGAGCAGCATGGCCGGCACTCCGGGGGATGCCCACGGCAGGGCGTGCCCCGGCACCACCAGCCCGGCATTGGCATGGCTGGTTTCGGCTGCCGCCTCCGGCTGGCGGTCCAGCACGGTGACGGTGTGGCCCGACTGCCGCAGCTCCCAGGCCGCGGTGATACCCGCCAGCCCGGCGCCGATCACCACCGCATGCATCAGTGCTAAACGGCGGCGATGATGCCGATTTCGACGGCAAAATCCGGGCTGGCCAGCCGCGATTCCACGCACGCCCGGGCCGGCGCCTCGCCCTCGCTCACCCAGGCATCCCACACCGTGTTCATCTCGTCGAAGTCCGCCATATCCGCCAGCCAGATCGTGGCGCTCAACACCTTTGACTTCTCCGAGCCGGTCTCCGCCAGCAGCGACTCGATGCGTTCCAGGATGTTGCGGGTCTGCAGGCTCACGGACTCGCCGGGCGCGTCCGCAGCGACCTGCCCCGCGGTATAGACCACCCCGTTGTGGATCACCGCCTGGCTCATGCGCTGCCCCGTCTTGATGCGTTTTACGGTCATTCGAGCTCCCCGTTGTAGCTGGATTTAGAGTATGGCGTGCGTGTCGAGTAGAATGGGCGACTATACCGCGCCCGACACCGGCAAACCAAAATGTGCCCGGTCAACCGATCACCATGACTGAAGCCGATGAGTGTACTTTTCCGACTGGATGAGAAATCCGCATTGATCACCGGCGCCTCCGGCGGTCTCGGCAGCCACTTCGCACGCACCCTTGCCGCGGCCGGCGTCCGGGTCATTCTCGCGGCCCGCCGCCTGGACCGCCTGGAGCAGCTCAAGAGCGACATCGAGACCGCCGGAGGCGCTGCCCATGTGGTGGAGCTGGATGTCACCGACCCGAGCAGTGTCGATGCCGCGCTCGATGCGGCACTGGCGTATGCCGGGAGCGTCGACGTCCTGGTCAACAACTCGGGCGTGGCCATTGGCCAGGCGGCGGTGGAGATCAGTGAAGACGACTGGGACCGGGTTGTCGACACGAACCTCAAGGGCGCGTGGCTCATGGCCCAGGCGTTTGCCCGCCGTGCCATCGCCGCGGAGACCGGCGGGTCGATCATCAATATCGCCTCCATCCTGGGCCGCCGCGTTGCCAAGGGCGTCGCCCCCTATGCCGCCTCCAAGGCGGCGCTGGAGCACCTGACCCGGGCCCTGGCACTGGAATGGGCCCGCTACGGCATCCGTGTCAATGCCATCGCGCCCGGGTATTTCCAGACCGAGCTCAACCAGGGATTCCTGCAGAGCGACGCCGGCCGGAAGATGATCAAGGGTATTCCGCAGCGCCGGGCGGGTTACCTGGAAGAGCTTAACGGGCCACTCCTGCTTCTCGCCAGCGGTGCATCCACCTACATGACCGGCAGCACGCTGGTCGTGGACGGCGGCCACCTTTGCTCCACCCTTTAGAAAAGGCATGCCATGAATTTCCAGACCGATCCCTTTGTCAATGAGCTGCGGACCCGCATCCGTGCATTCGTCGATACCCGAATCATTCCCATCGAGCAGGACCCCGACGCCCGGGATCACGGCGACAATATCGCCGAGTCGCGTCTCGAAGAGCTTCGCGCCCGGGCCAGGGCGGAGGGTCTCTGGTGCCTCCAGCTTCCCGAGCGGCTGGGCGGCCGGGGGCTCGGCAAGACGGGCATGGCAGTGTGCTACGAGGAGATGAATCGCTCCATCTTCGGGCCGGTGGTGTTCAACAGTGCCGCCCCGGACGACGGCAACATGATGCTGCTGGCCACGGCGGCCACCGCGGCGCAACAGGAACGCTGGCTGAAGCCGATCGCCGAAGGCCGGGTACGCTCGGCCTTCGTGATGACCGAACCCCACCCCGGGTCCGGCTCCGACCCGGCGGGGATGATGCGCACCACGGCGACCCGCGACGGGAATCACTGGCGTATCGATGGCCACAAGTGGTTCATTACCGGCGCCGACGCAGCCGAGCATTTCATCATCGTGGCGCGCACCTCGGATGATCCGCGCAAGGGTCTGTCGGCATTCCTGTTCCATCGCGACGACCCGGGCTGGGAGATCGTGCGCCGCATCCCGATCATGGGCCCCGAGGAGCACGGCGGCCACTGCGAGATGCGCTTCGACGGCCTGCGCATCCCCGACGAAAACCGGCTGCTGGAAGTCGGCGATGGCCTGAAGGTCACTCAGATCCGCCTCGGCCCGGCGCGCCTGACCCATTGCATGCGCTGGCTGGGGCTGGCGCGGCGCAGCCTGGAGATCGCCGGCGAATACGTGGCTGAGCGCGAGGCGTTCGGCACCACCCTTGCGGAGCACGAGGGCGTGCAATGGTTGCTGGGTGAGGCGGCCATGGCGGTACAGACCGGCCGATTGCTCACCCTGCATGCCGCCTGGAAGCTGGACCAGGGCGACTTCGCCCGCAAGGAGGTTTCCATGGCCAAAGTTACCGTGGCCGATACGCTGCACAAGGCCGTCGATACCGCCGTGCAGCTGTGCGGCGCAAAGGGCTACTCCCGGGACACGGTACTGGAATGGATCTATCGCTACGCCCGTCAGGCAAAACTCGTCGACGGCGCCTCGGAGGTCCACAAGATGGTCCTGGCCAGGTCGCTCATCAACGATCCGGAGGGCTTCTGGTCGTGGGACTCGACGCGCAACGCCTGACGGAGTTCATCAGGCGCTGCACCGGTGCCGGCAGTGTCTCGGTGACCAGCCGGCAGCTCGGGGGCGGCGCCATCCAGGAAAACTACGCCCTGGATGCGGTCATCGACGACGGACCGATGCGCGGCAGCCACGCCTGGGTGCTGCGCACCGACGCCCCCTCGGGCGTGGCGGTGAGCCGGACGCGCGAGGAGGAATTCGCCCTGCTGAGCGCGGCCCGCGACGCCGGCGTCACCGTACCGCAGCCGCTGTGGCTTTGCACCGACACGGCGGTGGCCGGCCGGCCTTTCTACATCATGGAACGTCTCTCCGGCACCGCCGACGGCCGGCGGCTGGTGCAGTCGGACTGGTCGCCGGCGCAGCGCAGCGCCATCGTGGCGGCCCTCGGCGGGGAGCTCGCCCGCATTCATCGCATCGCTCCGGCGGCGTCGGGCCTGGCGTTCCTCGAACCGCCCGCCGCACCGCCGGCCGCCCGGCGCATCGCGCAATACCGCGCCTACCTGGATGAGCTGACGGACCCGCAGCCGGTGCTTGAATGGGGTCTGCGCTGGCTGGAGTTGCACGCGCCCGGGCACGAGGAAACCGTGCTCTGCCACTGTGACTTTCGCACCGGCAACATCATGATCGACGGCGACCGGGTGACCGGCATTCTGGACTGGGAATTCGCGGACTACAGCAGCCCGCTCGAGGATCTGGGATGGCTGTGCGCCCGCTGCTGGCGCTTTGGCGCCGATGAATTCGAGGCCGGCGGGATCGGCGGCAAGGACGATCTGGTGAACGCCTACCAGCGGGAATCGGGCCGCACCGTCGGTCCGGACGAGCTGACGTGGTGGCAGATCATGGCGGAAGTCCGCTGGGGGGTCATCGCCCTGCAGCAGGCCGCGCGCCACCTGTCCGGCGGCGAAACCTCGCTGGAGCTGGCGCTCACAGGCTACATGGTCCCGGAGATGGAAATGAACCTGATTAAGGCCATAACGCGGATGGAGCGACAATAGAACGGTTCCGGTCTTGATTTGCCAGCACGAAGCATCTGTCGATCGCGGGATTTATACCCGACAAATGTCAAGAATCCGGGCATGGACCGGGTCCAGGTCACAGGCGTTCCCGGTCATGATCGGTTGGCCCCCCGCTGGTCGTAGCATGGATACACCAGCATGCGGGAGTGGGCGCTGCCGGGCCCCTTTGGCCATTTCGGGTAGGCGGCGAGGTTCTGCGACGGCTCGCACCATTCGCCTTGATGTAGCGGGCCACAAGTTGCCACAGACCCGGACATGATCCCGGCATTCCTCGCCATCGCGTTCGGTCTCGCGCTGCTCGTATGGAGCGCCGACCGCTTCGTGGACGGCTCAGCGGCAGCGGCGCGCCACTTCGGCGTGCCGCCGCTGTTGATCGGAATGGTGATCATCGGCTTCGGTACCTCCGCGCCGGAAATGATGGTCTCCGCGCTGGCGGCCTCCCAGGGCAATCCCGGCATCGCCCTGGGCAACGCATACGGCTCGAATATCGCCAATATCGCACTCATCCTCGGGCTGACGGCACTGATCAGCCCCATCGCCGTCCATTCCCAGGTGCTGCGCAAGGAGCTGCCGATTCTCACCCTGGTCACCGCCCTGGCCGCGTGGCAGATCCGGGACGGCGCCATCACCCGCGTTGACGCCCTGGTGCTGCTGGGCGTGTTCACCTTGTTGCTGACCTGGACCATCGTACAGGGAGCGCGCGGGGAGGCCGATACGCTGGGCGGCGAGATGGAGCAGGAGCTGGCGGCCCGCCCCATGCCGGTGCGCCGCGCGGTGCTGTGGCTGGTCGCCGGGCTGGTACTCCTCATCGCAAGCTCCCGCGTCCTGGTGTGGGGCGCGGTGGAGGTGGCCCGGGGCTTTGGCGTCAGCGACCTGGTGATCGGGCTGACCGTGGTGGCGGTGGGCACCTCGCTCCCGGAGCTCGCCTCCTCAATCGCCGCCATCCGCAAGGGTGAGCATGACATCGCCCTCGGCAATGTGCTCGGCTCCAACCTGTTCAACACGCTGACCGTGGTGGGCATCGCCGGCCTGATCCATCCGATGGCGGTGGGTCCCGAAGTCCTGTCACGGGACATGGCCTTCATGGCGGCGCTTACCGTGTCCCTGTTCGTCGTCGGCTACGGATTCCGCGGTCCGGGCCGCATAAACCGTATCGAGGGCACGGCCCTGCTGGCCTGCTACGTCGCCTACACCACGTACCTGGTGTACACGGCCTTCAGCGGCTAGGCGACGCGGCCCGCGACCCCGTGCGCCGGGGGGCCCCGCCCCGGAGCCAGCGGCGGCACTACAGCTCCACGATCGGCTCGAAGCCGCCGAAAATCAGGCGCTTGCCGTCGAAGGGCATGGGGTTGACGTCGGGCTGCAGGCGGGGGTCGGCCATCACCTTCTCCATGCCCTGGTCGCGGGCGCTGCACGACGGCCAGGTAATCCAGGAAAAGACGACTGTTTCGTCCGGCTTGCATTTGACTGCCATGGGGAAGGAGGTCACTTCCCCGTCGGGAACATCCTTGCCCCAGCATTCCACGAAGCTCAGGGCCCCGTGCTCCTTGAACACCTCGCCCGCGGAATGCGCATGCCTTCGATACGCTTCCTTGGCGCTGGTGGGTACGGCTGCCACGAATCCATCTACATATGCCATGTTCAGCTGCCTCCAATGATTGGTTCAGGGTGGACATGCAGGCTCACCTGCCTCTTTCTGGCTAGTCGTCCTGGCGGCCCGGAATTCGACAGCGCGGCGTCGGCTCGGATGAACGGCCCACGAATAGTGCGCGCCGGGAATTCCAAGTATCATAGAAATAACAATTCCTCGCCGGGGGACTCGTGAGCGCACCACGCGCCTCGAGGCACGGACGAGGGTGTTTCATGGGGGAGCTTTCCAGGAAGACATCCAGTGGTTCACTGCCACCCTGAATGGCTGTTCCCCTCGATACAAACATCTCAAGAACATGAAAAAAGTGTTGATAACAGGCGGTGCCGGCTTCGTGGGCCGTCATTTCTGCCATGCCCTGCTGGAGCTGGGCCACCAGGTAATCTGCGTCGACAGTGTCGTACCGCTGACCGGCGGTATCTGCCCGCTAGAGTCGGGCGGCTGGCCTCTTTATGACCCGACGGATTACGACAACTTCACATTCATCAAGCAGGATTGCCGAACGTTCTTCGACGAGCGCGGCGACACGGATTTCGATGAAGTATTTCACCTTGCGGCGATAGTGGGCGGCCGGGAGATGATCGAGAACAATCCCCTGGCCGTCGCTGAGGACCTCGGGATCGATGCCATGATGTGGCAATGGTCCACCAGAGCACGCCCGGGCAGAATCGTGTGCTTCAGCTCGAGCGCGGCCTACCCCATCAAGCACCAGCGTCGCGACAGCTACAGGCTGCTTACAGAGGATATGATCGACTTCTCCTCCGACCTGGGAATGCCCGACATGTCCTATGGCTGGAGCAAGTTGACCCATGAATACCTTGCCAGGCTGGCCTATGCAAAGCACGGCATACGGTCCGTAACATACCGGCCCTTTTCCGGCTATGGTGAAGACCAGGATATGTCCTATCCATTCCCGAGCATCTGCCGCCGCGTCCTGGAGCAAGAGGGTCAAAGCCGGGTCACGGTCTGGGGGACGGGCGACCAGATGCGCGACTTCATTCACATTTCAGACTGTGTTGCCGGTGTTCTGTCGTCCATGACTTCGATCGACGATGGCAGCGCCGTCAATCTGTCGACCGGTATATTCACCTCGTTCAAGGACTTTGTCCGTACAGCAGCGGACATTGTCGGTTATTCGCCGGAGGTGACGGGCACGAGCGACAGGCCCGAGGGGGTGTTTGCGCGCGGCGGCGACACAACAAAACAGGAATCACTGGGAATCTCTCACGGCATGCCATTCGGGGAAGGTATCAGGGCGGGTCTGGAATTCATCGGCCGGAAGCGCCTGGAAACATGAATCAGCAGCCCACTGGAACAGCGCTTGTCAATGCGTGTGAGACGGGTTGGTGCGGCTCAGAAGTAGTGAGAGAACAGCCGGTAGTACGAGAACACCGAGTACACGGATACGGCAGCCAGGCCGATTCGTCCGACAGAGATATTTGCATGTATCAGAAGGTATAGAACGATGACCAGCGAGCTCATGGGCATGTTCCATGTCAGGTCGGGGTCGTTCTTGCCGTAGCTGCCAACGATGATCAAAAGGATCGACAGAACCTGGGTGACCAGCAATCCCCGGAAAGCGCCGGCATGACTCCACGCCGGCCCCTTCCAGACGGTGGCCGGAAACAGCCGTGTCAGGACGAGGGACACGATCAACAAGACAATAAGCCAGGTGAATACATGGAAGGTGTAGGCGGCTTCGACTCGATTCCATCGAACCCGCAGCTCCTGCCAGTTCTTCGCGGCCGCCAGCTTGACAAGGAATTTCACCTCCTCGATCCGCAGGCTTCTCCGGAGGCGGTCATAGCGTGTAGAGAGCTGCTCAGCCAGTGTATATCTGTCGGCGAAGTTGGACACGCTCCCGATGAGCCCACGCTTCTGATCAAACGGCTCCGAAGCGAGAAAATGCTCACGGAACAGCCTGTTCGTGTCCTCGTAGTGGCTCGCTTTTATGAGCTGCCACGGCAGCATCACCATAACGAATGCGGTCATTAGCCCGCCAAAGGCGAAGAGAACCGGCAAAAAGCGGTTGTCCCGGGCCCGCCACATCCTGTACAGCAGCCATATCGTCACTATCGGATAGGACAGTGCGAGGCTGGGATGAAAGTTGGCCGCGGCCCCCCAGAACACGCCCGCGGCGATCCAGCGCCAGATACTCCGCGGGTCCATGAGTAAGAGCACGATTCCTGACAGCACAAGCCCGGCGCCCGCCAGCTTGAACCAGGTGAGGTAGAAATTGGTGATAAAAAAAGCACTGGCGCACATTAGGAACACGATCAACATGGGGCGCCGTTGGCCGCCAAGAAAATACCTGTGCAGCGCGAATACGGGGAACAGGACAAGCACGTTCAGGATCGACCCGAACAGGGTGTAGTATCCGTAGCTGTAGGCCACATCCGGATTGAAGGGTGCCGCCACGCCCCTCATCACAGCATACAGCGCCCCACCATATACACCTCGGTCCTCGACCTGATACATGAGCTTATAGTTCTCATAATACTGCGAGAACGGCTCGTCGTGCAGGATCGCCATGCCATTGACATACTGGAACATCGTATCGTGCGCGCCGAAGGCCCCATAGGTCAGATACCGCATATCCCCGTGGGTGAGTGTATACAGCGGCAATTCCTGGTTCTCCGAGACAACGGCGGCCACGCAGAGCGTCACTAAGAAAATCGCAAGAGCTTCCCACTTCACGGAGGCGAGCCGGCCCGCCACGACATTCAATTGTCCGGCGGCTGCCAGCCACGTGAGCAGTCCGAGTACCAGCGCGGCATACGCCGCCGCAAGGAATCGGATGTCCAGCTCCGGGGACCAGTACTGACCGGCCTCCAGCGCCCCGTACAGAACAGAAAGCGCGAGCAACGACAGCGGCGTCCACCATACAAGCAGGCAATGGTCCCGGCGGCGCGCAAACACCAGGCAATACAACAGCAACCCGGGGGCCAGAACCAGCACCAGAAGTATCACGGCCAGCAGATAGACAAACCCTCTGTCATCCGTAAACTCGAGCGGCACGATTTCAATCTTGTCGATATAAACGACGCCCGTGTCAACACCCGAGATCTTCCAGCATCCAAACCACAGCGACAGCTCGTCATAGTACTTGTCGCCAAGGGAATACTGAGTCGGGCTCTTCTGGTGCTCAAGGTTGTAATTTTCGAACGAGCTCTTTATCACCTCTCCGGAAGGCGTGGATTCGAACTTGCCAATATAGGGAAGACCGTCGACCCGTGACACATGTAATCGCACCTTCTGATTCTTTACCCATGTGTGGAGCGGAATACGAATGACTCCGGGCTTTCGTCTGGTGCAATCCACGGCTATCGAAAGATCGGAGTCGACGACAGTGACGGTTACGACATCCGGGTCCGGCACAATAACATCCAGGCCGGTGAAGTCATCCATGACTTGACTGCCTTCCATGGCCACAGAACGAGATATCGACAGCAACAGCAAAAGGAGAAGGAAGCAACGCGGCTTCCAGCGTGGCGATGGGCATGGGCCGGTGTTCATCAAGTCGATCCCCGGGAATGCACAGGCCCCGCACCTGCGCCTGTCACCGCGAAGCACACGCTGTCGGCTCCGGGCCCGCCCGGAATCGGTCTCTGGTCCTGGATTCGGCCGGCCGTTTGTGTTTTTCGTCTCGTAGTTGCCGCGTCCATGTTCCGCGCAGACTCCTGTTATTGTTCTGTGTATCCTGCGATAATACAGCCACAATAATTCGGTATCCATGGGGGCGTGCGCCACGCGCGTGCAGTTTGAGGTCGAGATCCATGACTGACCTGGCGGTAATTATTCCAACTCTGAATGAGCGCGAGAACATCGGCGAGATTATTGAGCGTATTCATTCAACTTTGAACACCGGGCAATTCGAGATCGTCGTTGTTGATGATGACAGCAAGGATGGCACAGCGGACCTTGCCCGGGAATATGCCGCGAAGCTTGGCAATATCCGGGTCGTACAAAGGGAGGGCAAGCTGGGACTCGCATCAGCGGTGCTGGACGGCGTGAAAGCCACCGACGCCTCCGTAATCGGGGTTATCGATGCCGACCTCCAGGAACCGCCGGAGACACTTCCACGACTGCTCACCGGGATCGAAGCAGGACACGATATCGTAATCGGCTCTCGATATGTGGAAGGCAGCAGCATAGAAGGCTGGGGATATACGCGAAAGTTCATCTCCAGGGTGGCGATCTGGTTGGCCTGGCTTCTGCTCCCCGCGACCCGGGGGATACAGGACCCTTCAAACGGCTATTTTCTGGTTCGCCGGGACGTGCTCAACGCAGAGCTTGACCCGAAGGGCTTCAAGATACTGATGGAGATACTGGTAAAGTGCGACTATGGAACTGTTGCGGAAGTACCGATCGACTATGTCGGCCGCGTACGGGGAGAAAGCAAACTGACCTCCAGACAGGTCACGACTCATCTCGGCTACCTGAATAAACTTCGCAACGATCCCCGCAACCGCAAAGGGGCCAAAAACAGGCTGCCACTGGGATCTCCCCCCGGTTGACGTAGTCGGCAGACTCGAGGCGGCGAGATCAGGTCTTCGCGGCGACCAGTGCGCAGAGCAGGGTTTCCGTCCTGGACAGCATCCATCTCCCCAGGACTACCACGTCCTCTTCGAGAAAATCCCGACGCACCCGGTTGCCGAGCCGATCTTCCAGGGATTCGAGCATATCGTGGGACATCTCCCCGGCGTCGAGACCCAGTATATCCAGCAGCTTTCCGGCCAGCTGCTCCCGTGTCTGCCCCCGGATATCGGAGGCCTGGGCCATGTAAGCCTCGCCGATCTCGCGGGCCCGGTCCCGGTGATTCAGGGTTTCGATCATGCGCTGCGCGACTTCCTCCAGGTCCGGCCCGACCAGGCCGCAGCCGGCGGACAGGCCGGACACCACCGTGACAAGGGAAGAGCACGTCGCCAGCTTCAGGACATCGCGGCGGGAGCACCTGGCGTCTACCTGGCTCATGCCGATTTCTCCTTGAGGTGGTCGGCGAGACGCAGGGACAAGGCGACCAGATTGAGTGTCGGGTTGGTGTGCCCGATGTTGGGAAACACCGAGCTCCCCGTCACGTACAGGTTGTCGACGCCAAACACCTTGCAGTTGCGGTCAACCACGCCTTTCCGGGGATTGTCGGCCATGCGGGTCGTGCCGCAGTGGTGCTTGCCCGAGGTGAAAGCATCCGGCCATTCGTCGGGCTTCTCCAGGATCGGCGCATAGGCCCGGCCGATACCCATGCGTCCGAACTCCAGGGCGCCGATCTCGATGGCACGGTGCGCGTTGGCAAGCTCCCGCTCGGTGACCACCCAGTTGACCTCCAGGCGGGGCTGACCGAAAAGGTCCCGTTCGTCCTCGTCGGTGGACAGGCGCACGAAAGCATCGGGGTTCGGCATCGGCTCCATCGCCATGTGAACCTGGATGTGGGCACCGGACTCCCGACTGATGGGCGCCACTTCCGGCGCCCCATCGAGGTCCGAGAAGACGCCGCCCACAGGCTTCTGGTACCCCGGCCCGAGATTGTATAGATGAAAGCGGAAACGTGTCAGCTTCTCCCGACGGGTTAAATCGGCGGGCGGAGTCATGATACCGAATACCAGGCCACCGTTGATCTCGTGCAGGCCGGTGTACAGGCGGAAATCCAGATCGGTGCGGGACAACGAGATGTCCATCGCGGGCCGGATCAACAAGTGGTCCGTATAGAACCGGCCCACCAGGCCATGATCGTTGCCCAGGCCGTCGGGCGCGGTGCTGTTGGACAGCAGCATGAGGCGCGGATTCTCCATGCCGCCGGTGGCCAGGACGAATTGCTTCGCCTTGACCCTGTACCGCGGGCCGTCGATACAGGCAACTTCCGCGCTGTCAACGTGCGATGCGGTTTCATCGGAATGCAGCTCCAGGACATTGGAGTGCAGGTACACGGACACATTCCCGGAGCGCTTGACCGCGTCGCGGTAGGCCGTCCCGAAGCGGGTGGGCGGGCTCTGGTGCTTCATTACCGAGATCAGGCGCTTGCCGTCCAGCGGCAGCGTCTTGAGCCCCAGCTGCCGCGCGTATTCGTTCAGCGAATCGTAGTCGTATTCACCGAGCTCCATGATAGGCTGGGTGCGCGCCAGGTACGGCTCCAGCTCGTCGATGGTGATCGGCCAGCCGCTGTGCGGTATCCACTCCCGCTCCGAGAAATCGAAAGCGTCAAAAGGACGGCAATGTCCGGCCCAGTGGTTTGTCGTCCCGCCGAAATAACGCAGCCGATTGGTTTCCAGGGGATAGGTCGGCCGCCCGACGTTTTCGCCCTCGTACAATGACTGGGTAACAGGATCATATTCCAGTCCGCCGCTCTCCATGACCGCGATGTCCATACCGGCCCCATCGAACTCGAGCGCCATGGCGATACCCACCGCCCCGGCCCCCACGATGCAGATATCAGCTTCAACGATATGTCCGTTCGTCAGTTCTTTGGCGTCAATCAGCATTCTCGAATCCGAATTGTGTACGGCATTGTTATATCCCGTTGAAGGGCGCAAACGGCAGACAGGGCGGTGCTCAAGTATAACTGAGAGGCGCATGGTTGGAAATGCGCCGGCTCGACCGATCCTGTTGCGACAACGAATCGCCTGACCGGTCGGGCCGCTCGGGTGACGATCCCGCGATACGCGAAACTTTCGCGGGCCACCGGCAGGTCTTGCGGCGGCTCTCCACCGGCAGCGACCAACGGCCGGAATCCAGGCGTTCCGGCGCGGGAATGCGGGGGATGGCCTTTTCCGGGATCGCCGCGGCTCATCGGCACCGGGCCTGATGGTTTATAATCCTCGCTTGTCGTGACACCATCTTTCCTTCGTTTTCTCCCGGCAACCGTCAACCTATCGGCGTGATGCGCATTCATGATATCTGAACCGAGCAATGCACCGGCTCCGGACGAGCTCTTGTCGACCGCGCGCGAGGCCCTCAAGACCGTGCTCCGCGAGCCGGATTCCGATCACCGCTACACGATCCTGATGGCCATGAACGCCATGGGGATCGCCGCACGAGCCATGCGGGTGGACCCGCCGCCGCCGATCCATCCGGACATGAGCGACCGCGCCTTCAGCCGCTGGGTGCGGCTGGCGGATGAACCGGCGGTCGCGGACCCCGGGCTGCTGGACAGGCTGCGGCGCCACGTGGCGTCAAGACTCGCGGTATCGAATCCACGCTTCAAATCCGAATCACCGAAAGGCAATCCGTGAACAGCATTCTCAAAGACGTCAGTATCGACGACAAGTACACCGTCGAAGACGGCCGGATCTTCGTTACCGGGATCCAGGCCCTCGTGCGGCTGCCCATGCTTCAGCGCCAGCGCGACCTGGCCGCCGGTAATCGCACGGCGGGCTATGTCACCGGCTATCGCGGCTCGCCGCTGGGCGCCCTGGATCAACAGCTCCTGGGTGCGCGCGAGTATCTCGACGCCCATGACATCACGTTTTCGCCGGCGGTTAACGAGGACCTCGCCGCCACCGCCCTGTGGGGAGCACAGCAGGCTCAGCTCGACGGCGAAGGCCGCTGTGACGGGGTCTTTGGCATGTGGTACGGCAAAGGGCCCGGGGTGGATCGGTCCGGCGACGCCCTGCGTCATGCCAACCTGGCGGGCACATCGGAGCTGGGGGGCGTACTGGTCCTGACGGGGGATGACCACACCTGTGAGTCGTCCACCACGTGCAACCAGAGCGAGCCGGCGATGATGGACGCCATGATCCCGGTGCTCAACCCGGCAGGTGTCCAGGACATCCTCGACTATGGCCTGTACGGCTGGGCCCTGTCCCGCTACAGCGGCTGCTGGGTGGCGTTGAAATGCGTCCATGATACGGTGGAGGCGACCGCCTCCATCGATATCTCGCCGGGCCGGGTCGAGGTCGTGACGCCGACGGACTTCGAGATGCCCGAGGGCGGTCTCAATATACGCTGGCCGGATACGCCCCAGGAGCAGGAACGCCGGCTGCACGAGCATAAGCATCGCGCCGTCCAGGCATTCGTACGCGCCAATCACCTCGACCGGTTGATTTACGATTCCGATCAGGCTGGGTTCGGGATTCTGACCACCGGCAAGTCCTTTCTCGACGTGCGCCAGGCGCTGCTGGAGCTGGGAATCGACGAGAGCGAGGCCGGGCGCCTGGGCATTCGGCTTTACAAGGTCGCGATGCCCTACCCGCTCGAGCCGTCCGGCGTGCGCCGTTTCTGCGGCGGCCTCGAGCGCGTGCTGGTGGTGGAGGAAAAGCGCGGCCTCATGGAGGACCAGCTCAAGAGCATCCTGTTCAACGATGTGGACAAGCCGGTCGTGGCCGGCAAGCGCGACCTGGACGGCTCGACCCTGTTCCCCTCCGCCGGCCGCCTGGATTCCAACCAGATCGCCCGTGCGCTGGGCCGGCACATCCTCGAGCAGCGACCCGACACGGCGCTCGGGCAGCGACTGCGGCAGTTCACCGAGCGCCTGGAAGCGGCGCCGTCCTCCGGCGTGGCGCCAATGATACGGACGCCGTATTTCTGCGCCGGCTGTCCGCACAACACCTCGACGGTGGTGCCGGAAGGCAGCAAGGCCCTGGCGGGCATCGGCTGCCACTACATGGCCCAGTGGATGGACCGCGACACGGCCCGGTTCACCCATATGGGCGGCGAGGGAGCGAGCTGGGTGGGCCAGGCCCCGTTCAGCACCCGGAATCACATGTTCCAGAACATCGGCGACGGCACTTATTATCATTCCGGGCTGCTGGCCGTGCGCGCCGCGGTGGCCGCCGGCACCAACATCACCTTCAAGATCCTGTACAACGACGCCGTGGCCATGACCGGCGGCCAGCCCATGGACGGCCCGCTGACCCCGGAGCGGGTCACCTGGCAGATGCACGGCGAAGGGGTGGAGCGCACCGCCCTGGTGAGCGACAATCCGGACAAGTACCGGGGGGCGGACCTCGCACCCGGCGTTACCGTCCACCACCGGGACGAGCTGAACGACGTCCAGAAGGAGCTCCGGGAGATACCGGGCACGACGGCCATCGTCTATGAGCAGACCTGCGCCGCGGAGAAGCGGCGGCGCCGGAAGAGGGGGACCTTTCCCGACCCCGCCAAGCGGGTATTCATCTACGACAGGGTCTGCGAAGGCTGCGGTGACTGCGGCGTCCAGTCCAACTGCGTCGCCATCCTGCCCAAGGACACCGAGCTCGGCCGCAAGCGGGAAATCGACCAGTCGGCCTGCAACAAGGACTTTTCCTGCCTGAAAGGCTTCTGCCCGAGCTTCGTCACCGTCCACGGCGGCACGCCGAAGAAAGGCATCAGCGACACCGCGAGCATCGACGACGCCCTGTCCGGATTGCCGGAGCCCGGCGAGGCGCCCATTGACGGCACCTACGGCATCGTCCTGACCGGTGTCGGGGGGACCGGCGTCGTCACCATCGGCGCTCTGTTGGGCATGGCCGCTCATGTCTCGGGGAAAGGCTGCTCGGTGCTGGATATGATGGGCCTGGCGCAGAAGGGCGGCGCCGTCATGAGCCATATCATCCTGGCCGACAACCCGGCGGATGTCTCCACGACCCATATACCGGAAGGCGGCGCTGATCTCCTGCTGGGCTGCGACATGGTAGTGGCGGCCAGTCCCAATGCCGTCGGCCGCGCACGCCCCGGCGCCACGTATGCCGTGGTGAACGACTTCGAGATGATGACCGGGGATTTCACCCACGACCGCGACAAGCAGTATCCGGCCGCCGAGCTGAAATCCGTGATCGGCGCGCATACCGGCGCGGACAACGCACTGTTCGTCAATGCCACGACCCTGGCGACGCGACTGCTCGGAAACTCCATCGGCGCCAACCTGTTCATCCTGGGATGCGCCTACCAGAAAAGCCGCCTGCCCCTTCACCACGACGCCATCCACAAGGCAATCGAGCTCAATGGCCAGGCCGTGGAAATGAACAAGCGCGCCTTCGGCCTCGGCCGCCTGTACGCGATCGACCCGGAGCGTATCCAGCAGCTCGCCTACCCCGCCGGGGGGCCGGCGCGCCGGGCCCCCGAGACACTCGACGAGATCACCGCGCACCGGGCGGAGCACCTGCGCGCCTACCAGAACGACGCCTGGGCCCGGCGCTATCGCGGCGCGGTGGAGCGTGTCCGCGGCGCGGAAAGGGACCGGACGCCGGGTTGCGACGGCCTCGCCCTGGCGGCCGCCCGCAACCTGTACACGGTCATGGCTTACAAGGACGAGTACGAGGTCGGCCGGCTGTTCTCTTCGGTTGAGTTCCGCCGCCAGATCGAGGAAACTTTCGAAGGCGACTACCGGATCGAGTTCAATCTTGCGCCGCCGATCCTCAGCCGGCCGGATCCGCGCACGGGCAGGCCGCAAAAGATCCGTTTCGGCGCCTGGATGTCGGGCGTATTCAGGATACTGAGCGCCCTGCGCGGACTGCGCGGCACGCCGTTCGATATCTTCGGCTACTCCCGCGAACGCCGCGTCGAGCGGGGCATGATCCACGACTACTTCGACGACATCGATCTGGCGGTCCAGCACCTCGATGCCGCGACCCACGGGCAGGCGATGGAGCTGCTGTGCTGGCCCGAGTCCGTGCGGGGATTCGGCGATATCAAGCTGGATGCGCACCGGGAAGCCCAGGTCCGCCGCCAGGCCCTGCGCGCGGAGTTGCTGGACCTGGACCCGTCACGGCACAGCCGCGCTGCCTGACGATCGGCGCCTCCTGGGACGCGCGGCCCCGGCCCGCGGCCGCATTGCCGCGGCACGTCGGGCGGGCCGGGGCGACGCTTTTCACTACACGGGAAGTCGCAGGGAAGTAAGCCGCCCGCAACCCCCCTCTTCTACCATCCGCCGACACCGGCGGGCTGTCGAAATGCACGCCGGCGCGGGAATTCGAGGGCCCACCACGAATCGAGCCGTGTGGGTGCTTGATTCGGTGAACTGCTGGACATTCCGCGCGTGATACGGCGCGGGACCGGCAGCCTGCCGGGGCGTGGATCACGTGACGCCCCGGCGGCCCATTGACCCACTGAACAGACGCCAGAGGCTCCCATGGCTGACAAAGTTGCAGCGTCGATAGAGATATCGCCTTACCAGGCGAAGGAAAGCGGTGACCTGCCGGCGGCGCTTCCGAAGGGTGTGCGCGTCTACATGACGGACGTGGGCACCGATTCCACCGACACCATCGTGCGGGGCGCTGCACGGCTCGACGACCTGGGACTGATTCCCGTGCCGCATTTCGCGTCCCGGCGCCTGACTTCCCATGAGGCCCTGGCGACCCGGGTCCAGCGCCTCGCCGAGGAGGCAAACGTCAGGGACGTGCTGGTGATCGGCGGGGGCCTGGATGAGCCCGCCGGGGAGTTCGCATCCAGCATGGACGTGCTTGAAACCGGCCTGTTCGACAGGTACAGCATCAAGCACATCGGCGTCGCCGGCCACCCCGAGGGGACGCCGGACTTCAGCCGGGATACGGCGGAGGAAGCGCTGCGTCTGAAGCAGGCGTTCGCCGAGCGCAGCGACGCCGAGATGCGTATCGTGACACAGTTCGGATTCGATTCCGTCGGATTCATTCAATGGGCTGACGGCCTGCGCAAAACCGGCATTGAGCTGCCGGTGCACCTGGGCGTGGCGGGACCCGCCAAGCTGACAACCCTGCTCAAGTACGCCCTCATGTGCGGCGTTGGCAACTCAGTGAACTTCATCCGGAAGCGCGCCGCTTCGGTCGCCACCATGGTCAAGGGATTCGACCCCGAGGAAGTCGTCCAGCCCATCGAGCGGCACGTCAGTGAGGCGGGCCGCACGCCCATCATACAGATTCACGTATTCCCCTTCGGCGGCGTGAAGAAATCCGCCCAGTGGCTCAGGAAGCGGGGGAGCTGGGTGGATTGACCGCGCTGGAGCGGCCGTTCCCCGCCACGCCTGCCAACTGAATGCCGCGCCGGGCTTCGATCCGGGCGTGTTGTTTCTCTTGCGGAGAACGCAAAGAGCGCCGAGAAAGCAGGAACATTTCGTTCGAGGCTGTGGTGTCCCCAACACGGGAGCCGTGTTTGCTCGTCCGGTCAGGCGGGGGGTCTTTTCCTCAATGCGATCCAGGAATGGATTACCAGTGTGGCAATGACCACGGTACCGCCCACCAGCGTCAGCGGCGGGGGTTGCTCGCTCAGTACCAGCCAGACCCAGAACGGGCCCAGGATCGCTTCGACGATGAAGAACAATGTCGCCTCCGCCGCCGGCAGGTAACGGGTCGCCTCGGTCATCAGGACCAGGGCCACCGGCATCTGCACCAGGCCCATCACTCCCAGCACCGCCATGCTCCGGGCGCCCGGGTCAAGAGGTTCCGCGAACGGCACCACCAGCAGTGCGCACACCAGACCGCCGCCCGCGACCGGGGCGAGACGGCTGAGATTCGGCGTGCGTCGCAGGATGGTGTAGTTGGCGCCGATCACC
>JBEPXV010000003.1:0-19910 GCA_041641695.1 Gammaproteobacteria bacterium
GTCATGACGCTAATGGAGCTTGAAACCACCGAGCTGACGGGCGAGGTATCGGGACCGGTACGCGTCATACTGCATTCGGACAGCGGCGTCGAGATCAACAAGGGGGACCTGCGCAGCGTACACCCGGGCGTTCTGAGGTTCCGCCCCGGCCCCGATTCATCCATGACGGCCGAGGTCGACAATATCGCGCTCCGCGCGCTGCGGGATTTCCAGTACGACCAGCTCAACGCGACGGTGGTGTACAAACCCGACGGCGGATACCGGATCAGCGCGCGCATCCTGGGGCGCAACCCCGACGTCCTGGACGGCCACCCCATCGCCTTCAATCCGACCATCGAGGGGCGCCTGCCGGCCCTGTTCCGGTCTTTCTTCATTACCGGTGATTTCAACCAGGCCATCATACGGCGCCTGCAGGAGGAACAGCGCCTGTCAACACCCGGGGAGTCGTCGACGTTGAAGCAGTAACAGCAAATGGCGGGATACACTACAATAACGGTCTACAGACCCAATCGAGTCAACCACATGAAACTGCAGCTAGCTGGCGTGGCCCTGTTGCCCGTCCTTTGGACCACGGCGTGTTCCGTACAGATGCAGGCCCCGGACAAGCCGATTGAAATCAATATGAATGTAAAGATCGAGCACGAGATTCGTGTCAAGGTCGAAAGAGACATCGAGCAGATGCTCGAGGAAAACAAAGAACTGTTCTAAGCCCGGAGAGAATACTATGTCCACCCGAACGATTTTCCGACCCGCGGCGCGGATCCTGGGCCTGGGGCTGCTGCTCGCGGCAATGTCCCTGCCCGGGGCGTTTGCCGCCGACCTCGACCAGGCCAAGCAACGCGGAATGGTATGCGAGCTGCCCACCGGGTTCCTCAAAGCCACCGGCAGCGCGACCGGCGACGTCCAGGCGATGGTGAAGAACATCAACAACAGGCGGAAGCAGGAATACGCACGCATCGCCGAGGAGCACGGCGTAACGCCGGAGGACGTCGGCAAGCTCACCGCGCAGAAGCTGTCACCCAAATGCCAGTAGCGTCGTTGCAGCGCGGCCGGGGCGGCGCTGCAGATCCGGCGGGTACGGGCTCTACCTCGTCCTGCGGATACCGATAACCCGGCCCGCATGCTTCGCTTCAGGGAGTGCCGCGTGCGAAGCCAACATGCCTTCCAGAAGCTGCCCGGTCTCGGCGGAGAATTCGACCGCCTTTCTTTTCGCCATATCAACCTGTATGCCAAGCTGCTCCATCGCGGCCACCGGGTGGCCGTCGGCGCCGTGGAACATCTCGAAATACGCGTGAATCCGTTTGCCGTCGTAATCCATGAGGCGGCCGGTGATCCGCAGCCGGTCCCCTTCGACGACTTCCTTCAGATAGCTGATATGGGCTTCCAGGGTGAATACCGACCTGCCGGTCGCCTCAATATAGTCGGGCCCGACGCGCAGGCGGTTGTACATGTCGTCGACGCAGCGGTCGAAAGCCACCATATAAAACGCCACGTTCATGTGGCTGTTAAAATCCACCCATTCCGGGATGACGATCTGTTCGCGGAACGCCAGGGGCGCTTCAAATGGTTCAATCATCGGAGAGCCGGAGTTGTTTTGTCGCGGGATACTCGTCCAACCGGGGCCCGGCACGGGCCCGCGGCGTGCCGGGATTCTGTCAGACCCGCCGCGCAACATCCAGTGGCCGCCGGCGCTTCCCGGTTCCGGCGCGGCCCAGGCTAAAAAACCCTGGAAATTTTGTTTATATGTCGACCGCGCCGGCTGTGTTAGATTGGCACACGGACTCGCTGTAGCCCCCGGACAGGGTCCGGGACGCGGCCGGCGCCTTTCCGGGCGCCACGGTCATTTCACCCTTGCCGCGGGGCGCGCCGGCGCAACCGCCGGCCCACCGCCCGCGGGCCGATGGAGACTGTTCAATCAACCTGTACAGGAGGATCAATCCTATGCCATTGCGTATCGGGGACGAAGTCCCGAACTTCACCGCGGAAACAACCGAAGGGACGATCAATTTTCATGATTGGATTGGCGACAGCTGGGCCGTGCTGTTTTCCCATCCCAAGGACTTCACTCCGGTCTGCACCACCGAGTTGGGTTACATGGCCGGGCTGAAGCCGGAGTTCGACAAACGCAACTGCAAGATCATCGGGTTGAGCGTCGATTCCGTGGAAGATCACAAGGCCTGGTCGAAGGACATCGAGGAGACCCAGGGGAATACCGTGAATTACCCCATGATCGGCGATACCAATCTTGAAGTCGCCAAAGCCTTCGACATGATCCATCCCAATGCCAAGGGGGACGCCAAAGAGCGCACCGCAGCGGACAACCAGACGATTCGCTCGGTGTTCGTGATCGGTCCCGACAAGAAGATCAAGGCGATGGTGTCCTATCCGATGAGCACGGGACGCAATTTCGATGAGATTCTGCGGGTGCTCGACTCCTGCCAGCTCACCGCGGAGCACAAGGTCGCCACTCCGGTAAACTGGAAGAACGGAGAGGATGTCATCATCGTGCCGGCGGTGTCGGACGACGAGGCGAAACAGAAGTTTCCCGACGGCTGGAAGACCCTGAAACCATACCTTCGTATCGTGCCGCAGCCGAAGTAGTTCCGGTCGGCCGTTTCGGACGGAAAAAAGGCGCCGATGGCGCCTTTTTTCCGTCCACCAAGAATTACACAGCCGCTTACCGTGTTCGGTTGCGGCAGTGCCGGCACAACAGCCCGTCGCGCCGCATCCACGAACCGGACCGCGCCGCCTACCTGATCAGCCGGACCAGGTAGAGAAGCACGACGGCGCCAATCGTCGCCGAGATGATCTGACCCAGCAGGTGCGTCGCGGAGAATCCGACAATCCCCAGCAGGAACCCGCCGATAAACGCACCGACCACGCCGACCAGTATGTTCACCGGCAGGCCGAACCCCCGGCCCTTCATGAGCTGGCCGGCCAGCCATCCGGCGATGCCGCCAATAATGATAAACACGATCAGGCCCGTCACGTTCATACGCCGTTTCCGCTACGGTCCGGAACCGTGGGGCCCGGGACGCCGACGGCAGGGGACGTTCGCGCCTGCCCTACCATTCCCCGGTATTCTCCATGGACGCCCAGGGCTCCTTGGGCGGCAGATCCTCGCCCTTCTGAAGGAGCTCAATGGAGATCAGATCCGGGGAACGAATGAACGCCATGTGCCCGTCCCGGGGCGGGCGGTTTATCGTGACACCCGCGTCCATCAATCGCTGGCAGGTTTCGTAGATGTCTTCGACCTCGTAGGCGATATGACCGAAGTTTCGCCCGCCGCTGAGGGTTTCCGGGTCATAGTTGTACGTCAGCTCGATCTGCGCGTCCTCGTCGCCGGGGGCTGCCAGCATGACCAGCGTGAAACGGCCTTCGGGGTTGTCGTAGCGGCGGACCTCCCGCAGACCCAGCTTGTTGCAGTAAAAATCCAGCGAGGCCTCCAGGTCGGAAACCCGGACCATGGTATGCAGGTATTTCATGTTTCATCGTCCCACGTTGTTCTGTACCAGTAACCGTTCACGAAGCAATCATTCCGCGTCGTCGCTTATCTCCCCGGGTTGTCGTGCGGCGGCGCGGAGCGAAAGTCACAGGGCCTTGAGAATTGTTTCGGCGTCGCTGACTTCGAACTTCCCGGGTTCTTCCACGTTCAGATGAGTCACCACACCATCGTCGATGACCATGGCATATCGCTGCGAGCGCCGGCCAAGCCCTCTCGCGGTCAGGTCCACTTCCAGGCCGACGGCCCGGGTGAATTCTCCGTCGGGGTCCGCGATCATGAGTATCTTGTCATCAACGTTCTGCTGTTTGCCCCACGCGTCCATCACGAATGCGTCGTTGACGGACAGGCATACGATCTGGTCAACGCCGCTGGCTTGCAGCTCGTCAGCTTTCACCACGTAGCCCGGGAGATGCGCCTGCGAGCAGGTGGGTGTAAACGCGCCCGGCAGGGCGAACAGCACTGTCTTCCTGCCGGCGAACAAGTCGCCCGAGGAAATCTTCTCCGGACCCTTGTCCCCCATGCGGTACAACTCGACGACCGGCAGCTTTTCGCCCTTGGATATGGTCATACTCAATACTCCTGCATCGAAATCATCGGGAACGCCTGCTCCGCCCCGGGGCGGGGCGGGGATCAAGCCACGCAGCGTGCCGGCCGGAATGCCCGCAGACAGGGTCCGGCCCGGACCTCTTGCGGCCTGCGATTCCCGGCGACACCCGTGAACCAAGTCATTGAAAATAATGAGGATTGGTTACGGCATTGTGCCACAAAAGTCTTTATTGCGTCACCTGCTCCTTTATAGTACAAATGCGCGCTTAATTTTTCCAACGTGCAGTCGGGAGTGGTTACATGGCCGCAACATCCAAGAAGGCCAAGAAGAAAACCAGCAAGAAGGCAGCCGCCGCGAAGAAAACGGCGAAGAAGGCTGCTGGGAAGAAGACTGCCCGGAAGTCGGCCGGGAAATCGACGACCAGAAGCGCCGCCGGGAAAACCGGATCGTCAGGCACGGCGCCCGCCAGGAAGAAGACAAAGAAGAAGGCTGCGTCCGGGAAGAAGGCCGGCGGGCCGGGTGCCGGGAAGAAGACCCGGAAGACGACGGGCGCGGGCAAAAAGACGAAATCCAAGTCCTCCCGAGCGCGGGACAGCGCGCAGAGCCTGCAGACAGCCCACTCGGTGATACCCGGTATCGCGCCGTACAAGGCCGGAAAGGGCGAGGAATACATGAACGAGGCCCAGCTGGATCATTTCCGTGCCATCCTTCTCGCCTGGCGCAGCCAGCTGGTTTCGGACATAACCCGAACTATCAGCTCCATGCAGGATGAGTCGTTCAATCATCCAGATCCCACCGACCGCGCGACCCAGGAGACTGACATGTCCCTGGAGCTGCGCAGCCGGGACCGGGAACGCAAGCTGATAAAGAAGATCGACGAGACCATCCAGCGGATCGATGACGACGACTACGGCTTCTGTGACAACTGCGGCGTGGAGATCGGCATCGCGCGACTCGAGGCCCGCCCCACCGCGACGCTGTGTATAGACTGCAAGACGCTGGACGAGATCCGCGAACGCCAGATGGTGTAGCGCCCGCTGCCGGAACCGGATTTCGTGCCGCGTGGTGGTGCCGCGGGCCCCATCTGCAGACCCTCTGGCCGCACGTTTTCCGGCGCGGTCCCCGGCCGTGCTACCGGCGCGAGCGCATGGAACTGCCGGACGGCGATTTTCTGGATCTCGACTGGCTCGGTCCGGCGGCGGCGGATTGCCTGGTGGTGGTTCTGCACGGTCTCGAGGGGTCGTCCTCGTCCCACTACGTTCGGGCACTGGCACATAACCTCGCCGCCTTCGATATCCCCTCCGTGGTCATGCATCAGCGAGGCTGCAGCGGCGAGCCCAACCGGTTGGCGCGCTTCTATCACGGGGGCGAAACCCGGGACCTGAGACGTGTGCTGGAACACTGCCGAAGGCAGCGGCCCGATGCACGACTGTACGCGGTCGGCTTCTCCCTGGGCGGCAACATTCTGCTCAAGTGGCTGGGGGAGTCGCCGGACTCGCTGCTGGACGCCGCTGCCGCGGTCTCAGTACCGTTCCGGCTGGATCTCGGGGCGCAACGCCTGGAGCATGGCCTTTCGAGGCTCTATCAGGCACACCTGGTGAACGGCATGAAACGGTCGGTGGACAGGAAGCGACGGCGCATGCCGCATCCCGTCGATCGCCGTGCCCTGTCGAGATGCCGGACGTTCGAGGAGATCGACACATGCCTGACCGCTCCACTCCACGGGTTCCGCGATGCCCGGGACTACTATGCCCGGAGCAGCTGTCGCCGGTTCCTCGCCTCGATTCACACCCCCACGCTGATCGTCCATTCCCTGGACGACCCCTTCATGACCCCGGCCGCCGTACCCGGCGAAGAAGAGCTGTCTTCAGCGGTCACCATGGAGCTGAGCCCGCGCGGCGGCCATTGCGGGTTCGTGGCGGGCGCGACGCCGTTTCAGCCCCGGTACTGGCTGGACCGGCGATTGCCGGAATTCATCCGGTCGCGCATGGGGAACGACACAGGCACGTGAAACGCGAGCCGGGCCGGATCAGGAATCCGGGCACGAGGTGCACCAGGGTCGGGCTATGAGGGATCTCTTTCCAGGAGCAGCGTCACCGGGCCGTCGTTGACGAGCTGTACGGCCATGTGAGCGCCGAACCGCCCCCGCTCGACCCTGCCGGGCGGCTGCACGGCGAGGATGTCCGCGAACCGGTCGAACAGCGGCTCGGCCAACGCCGGCGCCAGGGCCCCGGTGAAATCCGGACGCCTGCCGCGCTGAGTGTCCCCATACAGGGTGAATTGCGGCACCGCCAGCAGATCCCCGCCCAAGTCATCGACGGAATGCTGAAAGCGACCGCGCTCGTCCTCGAAGATCCGCAGGCCGCGGATCTTCGCCGCCATGGGGGTCAGCACGGAAGCATCGTCCCGCGTCCCGAAGCCCACCAGCAAAAGCAGGCCACGGCCCGTCACGGCGACGGTCTGACCATCCACCGTGACGGAAGCGGAGGCCACCCGCTGCACCAGGACCCGCATGGGGCGCCGTGCGAGCCGGCCCGGTTCGACGGACCCGGCTAACGCCTAGGCCGCGTCGTTGAGCGCCTTCATGCTCAAGCGAATGCGGCCCTGCTTGTCCACCTCCAGGACCTTGACCTTCACGACATCCCCTTCCGAGAGCAGGTCCCCCACGTTCTCCACGCGCTCATGGGAAATCTGTGAGATATGCACCAGACCGTCGCGGCCGGGCAGGATGTTGACGAAGGCGCCGAAGTCCATGAGCTTGACGACCCGGCCTTCGTAGATCTTGCCGACCTCGACATCGGCGGTGATTTCCTCGATCCTGGCCCGCGCCTTCTGGCCGGCCGCATTGTCCACCGAGGCGATTTTCACGGTGCCGTCGTCGCCGATGTCGATTTCGGCGCCGGTCTCCTCGGAGATGGCCCGGATGGTAACCCCGCCCTTCCCGATCACGTCGCGGATCTTGTCAACCGGCACCTTGATGGTAATGATGCGCGGAGCGTGCTCCGACATTTCCGCCCGGGGCTCGGTGATGGACTTGGACATCTCTTCCAGGATGTGATGGCGGCCCTGATTGGCCTGCTGCAGCGCTGTATCCATGATCTCGCGCGTGATGCCGTCGATCTTGATGTCCATCTGCAGGGCTGTAACGCCGTCGCGGGTTCCCGCAACCTTGAAGTCCATGTCGCCCAGGTGGTCCTCGTCCCCCAGGATGTCCGTCAGGACGGCGAACTGCTCGCCTTCCTTGATCAGCCCCATGGCAACACCGGCAACCGGCGCCTTGATGGCGACCCCGGCATCCATCAGCGACAGGCTGGCGCCGCAGATGGTCGCCATCGAGCTGGAGCCGTTGGATTCGGTTATCTCTGATACCACCCGGATGGAATACGGAAACTCGGCCATGTTCGGCATCACCGCAGCAAGCCCCCGCTTCGCGAGCTTGCCGTGCCCGATCTCGCGTCGCTTCGGCGTTCCGACGCGGCCGGTTTCCCCGACGCAGAACGGCGGGAAGTTGTAATGCAGCATGAATGGCTCCCTGCTTTCACCTTCCAGGGCGTCGATGATCTGGGCATCCCGCTCGGTCCCGAGGGTCGTGGTTACGATGGCCTGGGTTTCACCGCGGGTAAACAGGGACGAGCCGTGGGTTCTCGGCAGCACTCCGAGGCGGATGGCGATGGGCCGCACGGTCAACCTGTCACGGCCGTCGATGCGGGGATCGCCGGCAATAATGCGCCCGCGGACGATTTCCTTCTCGATACGCTTCAGCGCCCCCTTGATCGCGTCTAGACGCTCCGGCTCCGTGTCCTCGTCAGTCAGCTGGTCGACAACCGATTCGCGAATCTCCGCCAGGCGGTTCTGCCGCTCGGTCTTTTCAGTCAGGTTGTATGCCTGCTCCATGTCCTGGCGCGCCATCTGACCCACGCGGGCTTCGAGCTCCTCGTCGGTCTCCGCAGGCGTCCACTCCATGGGAGTCGTGCCGTGTTCCTCGGCGAGCTCGCGAATCGCCCTGATGGCGGTCTGCATCTGCTCGTGCCCGAACAGCACGGCATCGAGCATCTGCGTCTCGCTGAGCTCCTTGGCCTCGGACTCGACCATGAGCACCGCATTCTCTGTCCCTGCCACCACCAGATCCAGCTTCGACGTTTCCTTGGTTTCAGAGATCGAGGGATTGAGCACGTACTCGCCGTCGATGAATCCGACCCGCGTCGCGCCGATGGGGCCGTCGAAGGGAATGCCGGATACCGCCAGGGCGGCCGATGTGCCGACCATCGCCACGACATCCGGATCGATCTCCGGGTCCACCGACATCACGGTGCAGATGATCTGCACTTCGTGGGTAAAACCTTCGGGAAACAGGGGGCGGATGGGGCGGTCGATGAGGCGGCAGGTGAGTACGGCTTTCTCGGAGGGGCGTCCTTCACGCTTGAAAAAGCCGCCGGGTATTCGGCCGGCCGCGTAGGTCCTCTCCTCGAAATCGACCGTTAGTGGCAGGAAGTCGCGGGGCTGGCGGCTGGGCTGGCAGACTACGCTTACCAGGACCGATGTATCGCCGTAACTCGCCAGAACCGCTCCGGTCGCCTGTCGCGCGATCTCTCCGGTCTCCAGTTTGAATTCATGCTTGCCGTACTGAAACGATTTCGAAACGTAACTCACTTTTAGCCTTCCCCAATATGTTATTTGCGCAGTCCCAATCGACTGATCAATTCGCGGTAGCGTTCAATATCCTCTCGCTTCAGATAATCCAGCAGCTTGCGGCGCTGGCTCACCAGGCGCAGCAATCCCTGGCGGGAATGATGGTCCTGCTTGTGAGTCTTGAAATGCGAGGTCAAATCCTCGATCCGGGCCGTCATGAGCGCCACCTGCACCTCCGGCGAACCAGTGTCGCCGCTGGAGCGTTGATAGTCGGTCATGACTTTCGATTTCTGCTCGGCAGTTAATGCCATCTTGCCAACCTCTTGCCTGATTACCAATTACCTGATTTGATGCCTGTCTGCATGCAACTGCAGACTCTTGAAAATCCGCTCGCCGCGCTGTCCCGGGGGACGCGCCTTGCCGGTTTGATAAGGCGGACCTGATTCAATTCCGGCCGGGCCGTGAGGCCGCGTATTCTAACTGTCGACCCGACGCCTAACAACCAAAACCTGAGGCGCCCGGCGGGTGGGTTTCCGGCATGCTGCTAGCCGCCGTGAAACAGCCGCTTGGGAGCCACACGGCCGTCGCCCAGCACCGTGCCGACTCCCAGGAAACCGGCCTCATCCGCGTACAGCCGCACCAGGCCGCCGCTCGGCAGCGGCGCCGCCCGCACCGCCTGGCCCCGAACCAGGTAGAAGGCCGCATCCGGCGACAGCGTGACGCGCGGAAGATGCTCCAGACCCTGGTCCCCGGGTATCAGAAGCCCATCCAGCTCCGCGTGATGGCCGCGCAGCGCCTTGACCTCGTCCAGCGTCACTGCGTCCTCAAGGCTGAAACTGCCCACGGCGGTGCGGCTCAATGCCTCGACATGGGCGCCGCAGCCCAGGGCCGCCCCGATGTCATCGGCCAGGCTGCGAACGTAGAAGCCGCTGGAGCAGTGCAGATCCACGCCAAGCCGGTCGCCGTCCAGCCGCTGCCAGGTGAGCGAGTAGACGGTCACGGGACGCGCGGCGCGCTCGACTTCTATGCCCTGCCGGGCAAGCTCGTACAGGGGCCGTCCATCCTTCTTGATGGCGCTGTACATCGACGGCACCTGCTCGAAGTCCCCGCGGAATCGCTCCATCACCCGCTCAATATCCGCGTCGTCCACCGCAACCTCCGAGCGCTGCGTCACGGCGCCTTCACTGTCGCCGGTCTCGGTCGCCACACCGAGCTGCAGCACCGCGTGGTATCGCTTGTCGGCGCTGAGAAAGAATCCGGACAGCTTGGTCGCCTCCCCGAAGCAGACCGGCAGCAGGCCGGTGGCAATCGGGTCCAGGCTTCCCGTGTGACCCGCCTTGGCGGCGCCGAATGCCGACTTGGCTTCCTGCAGGGCGGCATTCGAGGTCAGGCCGGCCGGCTTGGCCAGCAGCAGGATGCCGTCGACCTTGCGCCCCCGATTCTGTTTGCGCCTGCCCACGATCAGCGGTCGGGGTCGCCGGTTTCGGCCACAGAGCGCTCAATCAGCCGGGACAGGTCGACGCCGCGCTCGATGCTGTTGTCGTAGACGAACGTCAACGCAGGAATGCTCTTGAGCGACAGGGCATCGGCGAGCTGCTTGCGCAGGAAGCCCGCGGCCTTCTGCAGGGCTCGGACATCCAGGGGCTCATCGGCAGCCGTATCGATCTGCGTCACGTAGACTTTCGCGTTGCGCAGGTCCCTGCTCACGTCCACCGCCGTCACCGATACGAAGCTCACTCTGGGGTCGTCCATCTCCCGGGCGATAATGACGGCGAGCTCCCGGCGTATCAGCTCCGAGACGCGCTGCATGCGGCTGAACTCTTTCGGCATGCCGTCAGCCCCCGGCGTTTCCGGATCCGTTCATCTGGCTCGGTCTGGTCGTCATCCGTCTAAAGAGTGGGCTTGACTTCGACCTGCTTGTAGATTTCGAGCTGGTCGCCGACTTTCACGTCGTTGTAGTTCTTGATGCCGATGCCGCACTCGAACCCGGACTTGACTTCATTGACGTCGTCTTTGAAACGACGCAGCGAGTCCACCGAGCCGTCGAAGATCACTACGTTCTCCCTAAGCACGCGGACCTTCGCGTTGCGCTGCACCACGCCCTCGGTCACGAGACAGCCGGCGATGGCGCCGATCTTCGGGGCGCGGAACACGTCCCGCACCTCGGCCTGCCCGATGACCTCCTCCTTGATCTGCGGCGCCAGCATCCCGGTTATCGCTGCCTTGATCTCGTCCACCACGTCGTAGATCACGTTGTAGTAATGAACATCGACGTTCTCGGACTCGATCAGCTTGCGCGCGGCCGCGTCGGCGCGCACGTTGAACCCGATAATAATGGCGTTGGAGGCGATGGCCAGGTTGACATCGGATTCGTTGATACCGCCCACCATACCGTGTATGACCTTCACCTTCACCTCGTCGCCCGACAGCTTCTCCAGGGAATCCGTCAGGGCCTCCACCGAGCCCTGCACGTCCGCCTTGACCAGGAGATTCAGGCTCTTCTGCTCGCTTTCGTCCATTTCCTGGAACATGTTCTCCAGCTTGGCGGCCTGCTGGCGGGCGAGCTTGACCTCCTTGTGCTTGCTCTGGCGGTACTCCGCGATGTCCTTTGCCTTGCGTTCATCCTGGACCACCAGGACCTCGTCGCCGGCCACCGGCACGCCCGACAGGCCCTGAATCTCGACGGGCATCGCCGGCCCGGCCTCCTTGATATTTGCGCCCGCGTCATTGAGCATGACCCGGACGCGGCCCGTCTCCCGGCCCGCCAGCAGGACATCACCCTGCCGCAGGACACCCTGCTGCACCAGCACCGTCGCCACGGGGCCACGCCCCCTGTCGAGCCGCGCCTCGACGACGAGACCCGCCGCCGGGCCGTCGACCCGCGCCTTGAGCTCCATCAGCTCGGACTGCAGGGCGACGTTCTCGAGCAGAGTGTCGACGCCGTCGCCGCTCATCGCGGACACCGGGACGATGAGCGTGTCGCCGCCCCATTCCTCGGGAATCACCTCGTGGTTGCTGAGCTCCTGCTTGACGCGCTCCGGGTCGGCTTCCTCCTTGTCCATCTTGTTGATCGCCACCACCAGCGGCACGCCGGCATCCTTGGCGTGGCGTATGGCCTCTATGGTCTGGGGCTTGACGCCGTCGTCCGCCGCCACCACCAGGATGACCAGGTCGGTGGCCTGGGCGCCGCGGGCGCGCATGGCCGTGAACGCGGCATGGCCCGGCGTATCCAGAAACGTGATCATTCCGTTGGCCGTCTTCACCTGGTAGGCGCCGATGTGCTGGGTGATCCCGCCGGCCTCGCCCGCCGCGACCTTGGTCTTGCGGATATAGTCCAGCAGCGAGGTCTTGCCGTGGTCGACATGGCCCATGACGGTCACGACCGGTGGACGGGACTGCATGTCCGCCTCCTCGACCTCTTCCTGCGCCTGCTGGAGTGCCGCCTCGGGGTCTTCCTGGGCGGCCGGGACTGCCTTGTGGCCCATTTCCTCCACCACCAGCATCGCGGTTTCCTGATCCAGGACCTGATTGATGGTCACCATGACCCCCATGTTCATGAGCACGCCGATCAACTCCGGCGCTTTCACCGACATCGCCTGGGCCAGGTCGCCCACCGAGATGGTTTCCGGGATGGTGACCTCGCGGATGACCGGGGCCGTGGGCCGCTCGAAGCCGTGCTGGGAGGTCGCCTGGACTTTCCTGGGACGCACCGGTTCCCGCCTGCGGCGGCCCTTGTGGCCTTTGGCTACGTGCAGCTCGTCGCGCTTGCCGCGCTCGCCCTTGCCCTTCTTCCTGGACTTTCCTTCCGCTTCCGGCGCCGCCGCACGCTTCTGCTCCTTTTCGGGCTTGGCCGCTTTCTTGTCCTTGCGGGGCGTCGTGGCGGCCTCCTGAGCGGCTCCGGCCTGCTCCTTTTCCTTCACGGTCTCGGCCGCCTTGCCGGCATCGCGCCGCGCTTCCTCGGACGCCCGGCGCTCGGCTTCCTCCCGTTCCGCCCGCTCGGCCTCCTCACGCTCCAGCCGTTCCTTCTCGGCCTGCTCCGCCTCGGCGCGCGCCTTGGCCTCCTCGGCTTCGCGTTCGGCGGCCTCGCGCGCCTTGCGCTCTTCCTCGGCCTGCCGTGCCAGCTCTTCCTGGCGCTGGCGTTCCTGCTCCTCGAGCACTTCACGCCGAACGAAGGTGCGCTTCTTTTTCACTTCCACGGGAATCGTCCGGGCGGTACCGGTACGGGACGTCTGCCGGATCTCGCCGGCCTGCTTGCGCTTGAGGGTAATCCGGTTGCGCGCCGGGTCCGCCTCGACCTTCTTGCTGCCGCGCGCGCCCGAGCGGAGATGAGACAGCAGGGTCTGCTTCTCCTCTTCCGTCAGGACGTCCTCGGACTGCTTCTCCACGCCGGCTTCTTCAAGCTGCTTGAGCAGCCTGTCGATGCCGACATTAATCTGATCGGCGAAATTCTTGACTGTGATCTGCGACATGATCGTCCCCGTGGTTTGTACCGTTTACGCGTTGCTCTGCTCGGCTTCCTCGAACCAGGGCGCCCGCGCGGTCATGATCAAACCTTCCGCTCGCTCCTTTTCCATCCCGGTGAGCTCCAGCAGCTCGTCCACCGAGCAGTCCGCCAGGTCTTCCTGGGTCTTCACCCCCTGGCTCGCCAGCTTGCGGGCGGTGAGCTCGTCCATGCCTTCGAGACTCACCAGGTCCTCGCTGGGCTCGGCGAGCTTGAGTGCCTCGGCTTCGGCGATCGCCGAGGTCAGCAGCGCGTCTTCCGCCCGGCGCCGTAGCTCGTCCACCAGCGCCTCGTCGAACTCCTCGATATCCAGCAGCTCCTGCCTGGGCACGTACGCCACCTCGTCCAGGGTCGTGAACCCTTCCTGGACCAGGATGCCGGCCACGTCCTCGTCCACGTCCAGCTTCTCCATCAGCATGGCGCGGTACTCCTCGGATTCCTTGTTGGCCTTATCGGCCGCTTCCTGGTCGGTGAGAATATTGATCTCCCAGCCGGTAAGCTCCGAGGCCAGCCGCACGTTCTGGCCGCCCCGGCCGATCGCCTGAGACAACTGCTTCTCGTCCACCACCACGTCCAGCGACTTGAGATCCTCGTCCACCACAATGGACTCAACTTCGGCCGGCGCCAGGGCATTGATCACAAACTGGGCCGGATCCTCGGACCACTTGATAATATCCACGCGCTCGCCGGCGATTTCGTTGGAGACGCTCTGGACCCGCGAGCCGCGAATCCCGACGCACGCGCCCACCGGGTCGATCTTGGCGTCATTGGACCGGACGGCGATCTTGGCCCGCAGCCCTGGATCCCGGGCGGCCCCCAGTATCTCGATGATGCCTTCCCCGGCCTCCGGGACCTCGAGCTCGAACAGGTAGATCAGCAGTTCCGGGGCAACGCGGTCCAGGAAAAGCTGCGGCCCGCGCGGAGCGGCCCGCACCTCCTTCAATATGGCCCGTATGCGGTCACCGGGGCGCAGCCCTTCGCGCGGAATCATCGCCGACTTGGGCAGGGTCGCCTCGGCGCCGCCCAGGTCGACAACAGCGTCGCCGCGCTCGAGGCGCTTGACGACCCCGGAGATCATCTCCCCCTGCCGGGGCGAGTACTCGGAGACCACGCGCTCACGCTCCGCCTCGCGGACTTTCTGCATGATGACCTGCTTGGCGGCCTGCGCGGCGATGCGCCCGAAGTCCACCGGCTCCAGGGGCTCCTCGATGAACTCCCCCGGCTCTATGTCGGGATGATCGAGGCGCGCCTGGGTCAGGCGGATCTGGTGGCCGGGGAACTCCAGCTCCTCGTCGTCCGGGATCACTTCCCAGCGGCGGTAGGTGTCATAATCGCCCGTGTCGCGGTGAATCGCCACGCGGGCATCGATATCCTCTCTATGGCGCTTGCGCGTGGCGGTGGCCAGGGCGGCTTCGATCGCCTCGAATATCACGTCTTTATCCACGCCCTTCTCGCGTGAAAGCACATCGGCCATCAAGAGTATTTCGTTTGCCATAGATCGATTACCTAACTTTTCTCACCGAATTCGTCGTGTTCGGGGACCAGCCGCGCCTTGGCCACCCGGGACAGTGGAATCCGGTATGTCTCACCGTCAACAATCATTTCCAGGCGCTCCGAGTCGGCGTCCTTCAGCCGCCCGCGGAACCGCCGCCGACCTTCAACCGCCACTTCGGTTCTCACTCGTATCTGCCGCCCGACCACCGCCTGAAAATGCCGCACCCTGGTCAACGGGCGATCCAGTCCCGGCGACGACACCTCCAGCGTGTACTGCCCGGGTATCGGGTCCTCCACGTCCAGAATCGCGCTGAACTGGTGGCTGGCCCGGGCGCAGTCATCCACCGTCACGCCATCCGGTCCGTCGATGTAGACGCGCACGACGGTCTGCCCCGGACTCCCGGTCAGCTCGACGGCCAGAACCTCGAACCCCAGGGCCTCAGCCCCGGGCTCCAGAAGGTCCTGCAAATCTGCCCGCGTCAATTCGCTCTCCCGGCATACACCTGCCAAAAAAAGTGGGCCCTGGGAGCCCACTTTGTTATTTTTCCTCTCGGACTAAACACAAAGCCCCGCATTAAGCGGGGCCCAAAGGTTTCTCTCGAAATTTGGTAGCGGGGGTAGGATTTGAACCTACGACCTTCGGGTTATGAGCCCGACGAGCTGCCAGACTGCTCCACCCCGCATCAGCGGCGCCGATTCTACCCCACCTTCACACCAGGTTCAAGCGATCCGGGCGGGAACCCGGCTGCCGTGCCGCATGGGCGATCCGACGATGACGCCGGTATCGTCGCGCGAGCTTTTAAGTATACATTGCTCATATGGAGCCGCGGGGATCGCCAATCAAGGGCGCGGCCCGGATCGGCTGCCGGGAGGGACCACGTGCTGCAGACGACCGGTCCCGTCACCGGGCAGGTGCCGGCAGGCACGTCGCGGGATGGGCGGCATCCGGGCAGCTGATGACGGACCGCCTGGCACGCCGCCGCCACTGATGCTGACCGGCGCAGCCGCCGGCCAGTTATGGCTTTCGCTGCCGAGGCCGGTAAACGGACTGTGCCCTCTGTCCCCGGAGCCGGGGGCTCGGGGACCAATGGGTCGCGAACAGAACCCGGGGAACGCTTCCATCCGGGCCGTAAGCCCGGGGGCTCAATCTGCCAGGGGCTTCATGGCCTTGTGGAAACCAATCATACCGCCCAGCAGCGTTTCGCTGTTCACCCGTTCGAAACCCATGTCCCGCAACAGGACCGAGAATTCATCGGCAGAATAAAACATGCGCAGCGCATTGATGAAGTATTTCTTGCAGCCGTGGGCCGCCGCTGAGCTGCCAAACAACAACGCAGTGAAGTTCAAGCATAAACGCAGGTAAGTGTAGTAGCTGCACTCCACGATCCTGCTGGAGGGGCGAAGCATATCGCAATGATAAAAATGCCCACCCGGTTTGAGTACCCGCCGAATCTCACCGCAGACATCGACAATGCGCAGATGACGCGAGGCATACTGTAGAGTGACTATGTCGAAGTGATCATCGGGAAACGGCAAGGTGTGCACATCTCCAATGGTGCTGGCGATATGAAAACCGAGCTTGCGTGCGTTTTCCCGACCCACCGCCTGCATGGCCTTGCTGCGGTCGATAGCATGGACCTCGAGATCCGGCTGCTTTTCCAGCAGTGCGATGCCGATGGCGTTGGTCCCCGCACAGACATCGAGCACCTGGTGGCCCGGCTGAGCATCGATTGTGGCTATGAAGCGATCACGAAACCAGCTCCACAGGCCGAGACTCGCCACGTTATTGGCGTGATCGTAGTAGCGAGCGACATCGGCGAAGACATCATCCAGCTCCTCCACCCATACCCGCTTGAATTGCTCCTCCCGAGCATCCTCCCGCTTGGAAAACGGAGTTGACTGTCCAGCATCGTTCATATTGTGTTCCGATTCGGAGCGTTCGCTAACCGCCCGCAAGGAAGGCCAGACCGTTAACGGCGTCGATGCACAAGGCCCGAATGGGAGCGATGAATGGGAGCAGCAGCACCACGGCGCAGGCGTTGATGCCCAGCAGGACCCGGGTGTCAGCCGGCGTCTCGATCACGGGGGCCTCGCCCACCGGGTCATCAAAGTACATCAGCTTGATGACCCGCAGATAGTAGAAAGCACCGACCACCGTGAACAGCACGGCAATTACCGCCACCCACACAAGGCCCGCTTCGATCACCGCCTGAAATACGTTCAGCTTGGCGAAAAAGCCGATGGTGGGCGGTATGCCGGCCATGGAGATCATCAGCAGCAGCATGAGAAATGCGTACCACGGGTGGCTCTTGTTGAGGCCCTTCCAGTCGTCCATCTCCTCGGCCTCGAACCCGGCGCGCGACAGCAGCACGATCATCCCGAAGCCGCCCATGCCGACGAACGCGTAGACCAGAACATAGAACATCGCGGCGCTATAGCCGGCCGCCGTGCCGGCAAGGATGCCGAGCAGCATGAACCCCATGTGGGAAATCGCTGAATAGGCGAGCATGCGCTTGAGGTTGGTCTGGGCGATGGCGATGGTATTGCCCACCGCTATGGACAGCAGGGACAGCGCGATCACCATGTCCCCCCAGGCCTCGTGGAGATCGCCCAGGGTGCCGGCAAGCAGACGGATCATCATGGCGAACGCAGCGATCTTCGGCGCGGTGGACACGAACAGCGTCGCCGCCGTCGGGGCGCCCTGGTAAACATCGGGCACCCACATGTGGAACGGCACGGCGCCCAGCTTGAATGCCATGCTCACCAGGACGAAGATCAAGCTCAGGATCAGGACCAGGTCGTCGCCGGGCTGGGCGGCGATCGCCGCGCGGATCGCCTCCATCTCCAGGCTGCCGGTCAGGCCGTACAGCAGGGACATACCGTACAGCATCATTCCGGAGCCGATGGCGCCGAGAACGAAATACTTCATCGCGGCCTCGCTGGACCAGGCCGAATCCCGGCGGAATGCGACCATGACGTACAGGGACAGCGACAGCAGCTCCAGGCCGAGGTACAGGGTCAACAGGTGGGCGGCCGAGACCATCACGAACATTCCGGCGACCGCGAACAGCCCCAGCACGAAGTACTCACCGCGCAGCAAATCCCGCTTCGCGGCGTAGTCGCGGGAATAGATGAACACCATCGCGGCAAGCAGGCTGATGGCCACCTTCAGCACGTCGGCAAACGCATCATCCACGAACATTCCGTTCATCACGACCTGGCTGGAGGCGCTGAAGTCCGAAATACTCAATCCCGCCGCAACGATCAGCGTCGCAACTGACAGCACCAGGGAGACGGTCCTCTGGCTTTCGCGGAGGTACAGATCTATAACCAGGATGACGCAGGCCATGCCTGCGACGAACATCTCCGGGATCAGCGGCGTAAAGTTGAGATTCATGTTGCGTTTATAGTTTCGTTGCCGTCGCTTGGGTGACGAGATTCTCCACGGACGCGTGCATCACCTCGAGGAACGGGTACGGCCACAGGCCCAGGCCCAGCACCGCGAAGGCGAGCAGAGCCAGGTAGAACACTTCGCGGGGGGATGCGTCTGTCAGGCTGTCCACTTTCTTGTTGGCGACCGCCCCGAAAATCACCCGCTTGTACATCCACAGGGTATAGGCGGCACCGAATACCAGGGTCGTGGCCGCCAGAATGGCATACCAGGGATTGACCTCAAAGGCGCCCAGGATGACCAGGAACTCCCCCACGAATCCCGAGGTGCCCGGCAATCCGGCGTTGGACATGGCAAACAGCATCATGAAGGCGGCGAACACCGGCATTCTGTTGGCCACGCCTCCGTAATCCGCGATCCGCCGCGAATGCAGCCGGTCGTACATCACCCCCACGCACAGGAACAGGGCGCCGGAGATGAAGCCGTGGGAGATCATCTGAATGAGCCCCCCTTCGATACCCCGGGCGTTGAAAATGAAGAACCCCAGGATGACGAACCCCATGTGAGCGATGGACGAATAGGCGATGAGCTTCTTCATGTCCTCCTGCACCAGCGCCACCAGCGAGATGTACACCACCGCGATCAGGGCCAGGACGATCATGAATCCCGCCATCTCCTGGCTCGCGTCGGGCAGAATCGGCAGACTGAAGCGAATGAATCCGTAAGCGCCCATCTTCAACATGATGGCGGCCAGAATCACCGAGCCGCCCGTGGGGGCCTCCACGTGGGCATCCGGCAGCCAGGTGTGAACCGGGAACATGGGGACCTTCACCGCGAATGCGGCGAAGAAAGCGAAAAACAACCACAACTGCACGGCGAGCGGCAGGCTCATGCCGTGGAAGTCCAGGATGCTGAAGGTGCCGCCCTGGTTGTACAGATAGATGAACGCCACCAGCATCAGCAGCGACCCGAGCAGCGTGTACAGGAAGAACTTGATGGTCGCGTAAATTCGATTGGGTCCGCCCCAGATGCCGATGATGAGAAACATCGGCACCAGCATGGCCTCCCAGAACACGTAAAAGACAATGGCGTCCAGGGCGGAGAACACGCCGATCATCAGTCCTTCCATGATCAGAAACGCCGCCATGTACTGAGCCACCTTTTCCTGGATGATCTGCCACGCCGATATCACCACTATGATCGTGAGGAAGGTGGTCAGAATGATCAGCGGCATTGATATGCCGTCCACTCCCAGATGGTAAAAGATGCTGAAAGCCGGCACCCATTCACTTTGCTCCACGAACTGCATGGCTGCGGTAGTGGTGTCGAATGCCGTATACAGAGGCACGCTCAGCAGAAACAGAGCCACCGCAATGGCGAGGCTGACCTTGCGAATCAGCGGTGCCCGCGTGTCGTCCCCGAGAGCCAGCACCCCGGCGCCCCCCAGGATCGGCAGCCATATCAGCAGGCTGAGAATATTGAAGTCCAGTGTGTTCATGCGGTGCTCAGGTACCAGCTTATAAGAACGAACAGCCCGATGATCATGGCGAAGGCATAGTGGTACATGTAACCGGACTGGATCTGCCGGACCAAGGCCGATACCCGACCAACAGTCCGGGCGGTGCCGTTCACCAGCAGCCCGTCAATGACGTAGGCATCGGCAAGCTTCCAGAACACACCGCCGATGTTCCGGGCGCCCCGCGCAAACACGAGATTATTGAGCTCGTCGAACCCGTACTTGTGCATCAGGGCGTAGTGCACCGCGCTGAAGGTGTTCGCCAGACGGCCGGGAAGCTCCGGTTTCCTGATATAAAACACCCACGCCACCACGAACCCGAGCACG
>JBEPXV010000004.1:0-19692 GCA_041641695.1 Gammaproteobacteria bacterium
CCCCGCATGATCAGCCAGGCGTTGAACGGGCTGAGCACGCCGCCGGTGCGAACCGCGATCTTCTGCCGCAGGGGCATGACGATGTCGGCGCGGCCGATCACGGCGCCGCCCAGGGCGTCGCCGTGGCCGCCCAGGTACTTGGTCAGGGAGTGCACCACGATATCCGCGCCCAGATCGATGGGGCGCGTGGCGATTGGCGTGGCGAATGTCGAGTCCACGGCCATGACGGCCCCGGCCTCGCTCGCGATCCTGGAGACGGCTTCGATATCGGTCAGGCGAAGTATCGGATTGGCGGGGGTTTCGGCGTAGACCAGCCGGGTGTCCTCGCTGACGGCGGCCCGCACTTCCTCCAGGTCGGCCATGTTCACCTTGCTCACTCTGACGCCCATGTCCGGAAACAGGTCATTGGTGAGCTCGGACGCCGCGGCGTAGGCGACGTCGCTGATCACGAGATGATCGCCCGGCTTGAGCAGATGCAGGAACAGCGCCGAGATGGCCGCCATGCCCGAGGCGAAAGCCAGGCCGGCCTCGGCGCCTTCCAGCAGCGCCAGCTTGCGCTCCAGCTGGTCGACCGTGGGATTCGACCAGCGGGTGTAGAAGAACGGCGTATCCTCCGACATGGCCTCCGCCGAGAAAGCGGCGTCGGGATCGGCGATGAACGTCGAGGACATCACCAGGTTCGGGGTTGAGGCCCGGGTGACCGGGTCGGGGTTCTCGCCGCCGTGCACCGCGAGGGTTTTCATTCTCGAATTGGCTGGAAGTTTGGCCATGTTTACCTGGTCAGTCGTAGTGTGTGTGAGCTCGCGCAAGCCGCGATCCGTGGCTGTGGACACGATTTCGACGCCCTCGTGCGCGTAGTACGTGCCGGTCCGCGGGCGGACCACACGTCCGTCACGAATCAGAACCGGTCGATCACCAGGATTCCCGGTTCGCGGCGCTGGTCCATTCTCGTCAGCTCGAGCGCCGCGTCCTCCAGCGTGATCGAACCGGCCACCAGGGCTTCGGGCTGCAGCCGCCCGTCAAGAACCATGTCGAGCATGTGGTCGTAGCGATGCGCCTGCATGCCGTGGCTGCCCAGGACCTCCAGCTCCCTGGCGATCACCGTGTCCATGGGAACGGGTGGCGCCCGGTGGTCGCCGGTCATCAGGCCGACCTGGACATGCCGGCCGCGCTTGCGCAGGCAGGCGATGGAGCCCAGGCAGGTCCGGCGGTCGCCGAGTGCGTCGACGGACAGGTGCGCGCCGTGCGTGGTCGTATCCATGATGGCGCCCGCGACGTCATCCTCGCGCGCGGCATTGATCGTCGTCCCGGCCCCCAGACGCCCCGCAAGGTCGAGTATACCGTCATCGATGTCGATGCCGATCACCCGCGCGCCCATGGCCTGCGCGATCATGACAGCCGACAGGCCCACCCCGCCGCAGCCGTGCACCGCGACCCACTGTCCTGCCTGGACCCGGCCCTGGTCGACGACGGCGCGGAAGGCCGTGGCGAAGCGGCAGCCGAGGCTGGCGCCGACCACGAAGCTCACTGCTTCCGGCAGGCGCACCAGATTGGTGTCCGCGTAGCCCACCGCCACGAGCTCCGCGAACGAGCCCCAGTGCGTGAAGCCGGGCTGGAACTGATTGTCGCAGACCTGATGGTCGCCCTGCTCGCAGTACACGCAGTGCCCGCAACCGCCCACGAAGGGCAGGGTGACGCGCTCGCCGGGGCGCCACCTGCGTACCTTGGCGCCCACGGCTTCCACCACGCCTGCGAGCTCGTGCCCGGGCACGTGGGGAGTTCGAATATCCGGGTCGTGCCCCATCCAGCCGTGCCAGTCGCTGCGGCACAAGCCGGTGGCGCGGACCCCGATCACCACGCCGTGCTCGTCCGGCACGGGGTCCGGTACGCGCTCGACGCGCACGGGTTGCCGGAACTCATCGTAGATGGCGGCTCGCACGACGCAGTCCGTTTCTAAATCAGGAGGAGGGCGGCGAGTCCCAGCACGGCGAAGAATCCGACCACGTCGGTAACGGTGGTCAGCGCGACCCCGCCCGCCAGGGCGGGGTCGATGCCGAGCTTCTGAAGCATGATCGGCAGGAAAACGCCGGCCAGCGCCGCGCAGACCAGATTCACGAAGATGGCCAACGCCACCACGCCTCCCAGGGCGATATCCTGATACCAGACGATTGCCACCAGCGCCACGGCCAGTGCCCATATCAGGCCATTGAGGCTGCCCACGAGAAATTCCTTTCGCACCACCTTCCAGGCATTGGAGCCGGATATGATGCCGGTGCCGAGTCCCCGGATCACGACGGTCAGGGTCTGAATGCCGGCATTGCCCCCCATGCTGGCGACGATCGGCATGAGCACCGCCAGCGCCACCAGGCGCTCGATGGTGGCCTCGAACTGGGTGATGACCAGGGAGGCGACGATGGCGGTGACCAGGTTCACGCTGAGCCAGACGGACCGGCTGCGTGTGGTGCGCTGGACGGGGGCGAAGATGTCCTCTTCCTCGCTGAGGCCGGCCCGCGCCATCACCGAGCGGTCGGCGGTTTCCCGGATAACGTCGACGACGTCGTCGATGGTGATGCGGCCGATCAGCTTGTAGTCATCGTCCACCACCGGCGCCGATACCAGGTTGTACTTCTCGAAGCGCTCGGCGACGTCTTCTTCCGGGTCCATGGTCCTGAATACCTTGGGCTCGTTGTCGAAGTGGTCCCGGACCCGGTCCTCGTAGGGCGCGGTCAACAGGTCGGCGAGGCGCAGCACGCCGCGCAGGCGATTCTTGCGGTCCACCACGAACAGCTTGTCGGTATGCCCGGGCAGCCTCCCGAGCAGACGCAGGTAGCGCATGACCGCCCTGATCGGTACGTTCCCGCGCACCGTCACGACGTCGAGGTCCATGAGCCCGCCGGCGGTGTCCTCCGGATAGGACAGCACCTCGCCGAGCCCTGCGCGGGCGTCCTTGTCCACGGTGAACAGGACGTCCGCCAGCACCTCGTCCGGCAGTACCGGGATCAGGTCGGCGATGTCATCGGTGTCCATGCCCTGGACGGCCGCCACCATCTCCCGGCGGTCCATATCCTCGATGAGATCGGCCTGCACGCCCTCGCCGACCTCGACCAGCACTTCCCCCTTGGACGCGTCATCGATCTCCACCCAGGCGATATCGCGCTGCTCGGGGGTCAGGCTTTCCAGCAACTTGGCGATATCGGCGGGATGCAGATCCGCCAGGGTCTCGCGGATGGCGGCACGATCCCCGGCGTCGATCGCGTCGATCAGGCGGTCAAGATGTTCTTCCGGGAGATCGGCCATGGCGCTCTACGGGTTTCCGGATCCCTGGGACTGGTTTCGGCAACAGGCGCTCAACGAGCGATCGGGCAAATTAGCACATTTTTTTCCGGTACACCCAATTCGTGGATGCCTGACCGGCCGGCAGCAATGTCAGAATGTGCTGAAAGGGAACTGAGACGTTATGCCTGATCGAGTGCGACGACAAGATCGCGCAGCTGCTGCGTGTTGCCGGAGCCCAGAATGTCCCGCGCGTACTTCTCGGCAGTGGCGATGTCCGTGTCCAGGACCTTCTTCTTGACTTCCAGCAGTGTCGTCGGCTCCATGCTGAATATGCGCAGCCCCATGCCGAGCAGCAGCTTGGTGAACCTGGGGTCGCCGGCCATTTCCCCGCACATGGTGACCGGTATGCCGGCCTGCCGGCCGGCATCGATGGTGGTCTTGACGAGCCGCAGGACAGCCGGATGCAGCGGGTCGTACAGATAGTTGACCTCGTCGTCGACGCGGTCGATGGCGAGTGTGTACTGGATCAGGTCATTGGTGCCTATGGACAGGAAGTCGAGCCGCGATGCAAACAGGTCGGCGGCGACCGCCGCGGCGGGCACTTCGATCATGCCGCCCACCGGCAGGTTCTCGTTGAACTGTCGGCCCTCGCGCCGAAGCTCGTTCTTCACCTCCTCGATCAGGTCCATGGCCTGGCTCAGCTCGTCGAGATTCGACAACATCGGGATCATCAGCTGCACCGGCCCCTGGGCCGAAGCGCGCAGTATCGCCCGCAGCTGTGGCTTGAACAGCGCCGGTTCCTTGAGGCACAGCCGCACTGCACGCAGGCCCAGCGCCGGGTTGGTCGGGTCCTCCCGGCGCCCGCCGTCCACCTGCTTATCGGCGCCCAGATCCAGGGAACGGATGGTGACGGGGCTGCGGATCTGCTTCATGACGCGGCAATAGGCCGTGTACTGCTCCGACTCCTGGGGCGGGCGAGCCCGGTTCATGAACAGGTACTCGGTACGGTAAAGGCCCACGCCCTCCGGATTGGCCTTGATCGCCGACTCGATGTCCTCCGGAAGCTCGATGTTCGCCTGCAGGGCGACTGCCGTGCCGTCCCGGGTGACCGCCGGCCTGGAGACCAGCGACTGCAGCTCGCGCTGCCGCGCGTCGACGTAGCGGCGCCGTTCCTCGAAGGCTTCCAGGGTCGCGTCATCGGCCCCCGCCATGAGCACACCGCGTTTGCCGTCCACCACCACGGTCTCATCGTGGGAGATGTAGCGCGTGGCCCCGTGCAGACCGACAACGGCGGGGATGTTCAGGCTGCGCGCCAGGATGGCGGTGTGTGAAATCGGCCCGCCGAGGTCGATGGCGAAGGCCGCGACCTTGTGGCTCTTGAGCAGAACGGCGTCCGCCGGCGACAGGTCATGGGCGATGACGATGCGTCCCCTCAGGTCATTGGTAACATGCCCCAGCGTCTCGTGGCGGATGTTCAGAAGATTGCTCTGCACGCGGTTGACGACATGCTCGACGTCGGTGCGCTTGCTTCGCAGGTAGTCGTCCTCCATGGCGTCGAAGGCGTCGATCAGCGCGGCGGAGTGGATCTGCAGCGCCCGTTCCGCGTTCAGGTTCCGCGAGCGGATGGTGTCCACGGGCTGGTCCGCGATCAAGGGGTCCTGGAGCATCAGCAGGTAGGCCTCGATGAACGAGGCGCTCTCCGTGGGCGCGTCCTTCGGAATGTTCGCGGCGATCGACTCGAGCTGCCGGCGGGCGTCGGCGAGGGCCTGCTTGAAGCGGTCGATTTCCCGCCCCTGGTCGCCTTCGTCGATAAAATACTCCGGCACGTCCAGCGTGCCGCCGCTGAGAACGAAGGCCTTTCCGATGGCGATGCCCTTGCCGACCCCCGCGCCGTGAAGAATCAACATGGCTTATTCCTCCTCGCCGAACAGGTTGTTGATCAGGGCCACCACCGACTCGAGCGCCTCCGATTCGTCCTCGCCTTCGACGGTCAGCTCCAGATCCGCACCCTGGGCCGCCGCCAGCATCATGACGCCCATGATGCTCTTGGCATCTGCGCTCTTATCCGCGTGCTTCAGCACTACCGAGCTTTGGAACCGGCCGGCTGTATTGACGAGCTTCGCGGCGGCTCGCGCATGCAGGCCGAGCTTGTTGTTGATAGTGACGGTTTGCTGAAGCATGAATGGCCGGCATTCCAAAACGGGTTGAAGATATTGACACATCCCATGCGTCGGGAAAAGCAAGCGGGTGCAGTCACGCGGGGTACATGCAATTGACGCACTGTCGTAAATTGATTGCTGTTCCCTGGCGATTCAGCCTCCGGCCGGCTCGCGGGGGCGGAGCCGATCCGTTACAGCTCCGGGCTGTTGGGCAGCTCGCGGTGGCGGACCTGGACGTTGAACGGCTTGCTCTTGAAGTGCCGGCCGAGCTGGTCTGCCACGAACACCGAACGATGCTGGCCGCCCGTGCAGCCGATGGCGACGGTGATGTAACTGCGGTGCTCCGCCTGGAAGGCCGGCAGCCAGTGCTCGAGAAAGCCGCGTATCTGGGCAATCATTTCCTCGACCTTCGGCGACTGTTCCAGGAACTCGCGGACCTCGGGATCGAGGCCGGACAACGGCTGCAGATTCTCGTGCCAGTGGGGATTGGGAAGGCAGCGCACGTCGAATACGAAATCGGCGTCCCGCGGCACCGAGTGCTTGTACCCGAAAGACTCGAACAGCAGCGCCAGGGACTCGCCGATCTCGCGTCCCGCGAAGTCCCGCACCAGGCCGCGCAGCTCCTGGGGCGTCGTATCGCTGGTGTCGATCCGCCGCGCCGCGGCCGCCGCCAGCGGCTCGAGCAGCTCCTTTTCCCGGCGGATGCCTTCCACCAGGGCGGTGCGGTGGTCCGTCAACGGGTGCTTGCGCCGGGTTTCACTGAAGCGCTTCACCAGGATTTCCTCATCCGCCTCGAGGAACAGTATCTTGTAGTCCAGCCCGAGGTGCCCGAGCTCCGTCAGATTGGCGGGCAGCGAGCGCATAAACAGCCGGTTGCGGGAATCTATGCTGACGGCGCAGTCCGTCACCCCGTCGCCGCTCTGCTTCACGACCTCCTCGGCGAACCGCGACAGCAGGTTGGCGGGAAGGTTGTCGATGCAGTAGTAGCCCATGTCCTCAAGGGCCTGCAGGGCGATGGATTTGCCCGACCCGGACAGTCCGCTGACGAGAAAAAAATTCATCCTTCGAGCGCCGTAAGCGAGTGTGGTCCGGTTGATTCTACCCTGCTTCGGCCTCCCGCAACGCGGCAAAAACCTCATCCCGGTCTCCGGCCCGCAGCAGGCGGTCCCTGAGGCCGGGCTGATTCAGGAGCTGTGCCAGGTGCGCCAGTATCTGCAGGTGGGTGTCGTTGGCATTCTCCGGGACCAGGAGTCCGACCACGATCTGTACGTGCTGCTTGTCCGGTGCCTGATAATCGAGCGGCTCGTTGAGCGTGGCGAGGGCCAGGATCGCGTCGTCGATATCCTCGATCCTGCCGTGGGGCAGGGCCACGCCGTGGCCGACGCCGGTACTGCCGAGCCGCTCGCGCTCGATGAGAACCCTGAATACGGTCTGCTCCTCGACGCCGCTGCCCCTCGCCAGCATGGACGCGATGTGCTCCATCAATCGCTTCTTGCTGGTGAGCCGGCAGTCCAGGTCAACCCTGGCGGGGTTCAGCAGGTCGGCGATACAAAGCTGTGGCATAACGGCTGCTTGCGGGCGGGGTCCGGTGAGTTGACTATTCGGGCTGCTCTTTCAGCTCGGGCTGGTCTTTCAACGCGCCGCCATTCCGGTGGTGGTCGTTGTTCTTCCCCTTATGCTTCCTGACCTGGTTGTCCAGCTTGTCGACCATGGCGTCGATCGCCGCGTACATGTCTTCGGCCTGGGCATTGGCGTGAAGCGTCGCGCCGGCGGCGGCGAGCGTGCCCTCGGCATAGTGGCGGGATTTCTCGACATGCAGCACGACGTTCGAGCTCGACACGTTGTCGAAGTGCCTTTCTATGCGCTCCATCTTCGACCTGACATAGTCCTTCAGGGCCGGGGTTACGTCCATATGCTGTCCGCTTATCGTGGTTTGCATCGAGATGCCTCGTTTGTTGGTTACAATGACTTGCGCTGGCTGGACGGCGGGATGTTCAGCGCTTCGCGGTATTTGGCGACGGTGCGCCGGGCGACGTTGATGCCGTCCTGGTTGAGCAGCTGGGTAAGCCGGCTGTCGCTGTGGGGCTTGTTCTCAGGCTCCTCGTTAACCAGCTTGCGGATGCGCCACTGGATGGCGGTGGCCGATGTCATGTCGCCGCTGCTGGTGCTCAGGCCCGTGGAAAAGAAATACTTGAGCTCGAATACGCCCCGCGGCGTCAGCATGTATTTGTTGGTCGTGGCGCGGGAGATCGTGGATTCGTGGAGCTCGAGGGCGTCGGAGATGTCGTGCAGTACCATGGGCTTCATGGCGGTCTCCCCGTGCTCCAGGAAGCCCTGCTGCCGCTTGACGATCTCCCTGGCCACCCTCAGCAGCGTTTCATTGCGGTTTTCCAGGCTTTTCACCAGCCAGCGTGCCTCCTGGAGCTGATTCTGTATGTACTGGTGGTCCGTGGCGTGCTTGTCCTTGGCGATATCGCTGTACAGGTTGTTGACCCGGATCCGTGGCAGGGCGTCCGGGTTGAGCTCCACCCGCCAGCCGTTGTGGTCGCGGGCGACCAGGATGTCCGGGATGACGTACTCGGGCGGGGTCGAGGCGATGGCGGTGCCGGGGCGGGGATTGAGGCTCTGGATCAGATCGACGGCGGTGCGAATACCGGCTTCGCTGGCGCCGGTCCTGCGGCGCAGCTGCGCCAGATCCCGGGCCCCCAGGCATTCGAGATGCTCGTCCACGATCGTCGTCGCCAGCGCGAGGCCTTCGGTTCCCGGCGCCAGCTGCTGCAGCTGGACGCGCAGGCACTCCTCGAGCGTGCGCGCGCCGACACCCGCCGGATCGTAGTTCTGGATCTGGTGGAGAACCGCCTCGACCTCGTCGTTTTCAACCTCCACGTCGATGGACTGCCTGATTTCCTCCAGATCGCAGGCTAGATAGCCGTCGTCGCTAATGGCGTCTATGACGGCGAGCGCGATCTGCCGGTCCGTCGACGAGAACGGTGTCAGGCCCATCTGCTCGCGCAGATGGTCTTTCAGCGAGGTGGGCGCGCTGTTTCGCTGGTCGATATCGAACGCGGCGCTGTTGTCCTGGGATCGCGTCTGGGTCGGCGTGTAAAGCCGTTCTGCGCCTTCGTCCATGCGGTGGTCGCCGAGCTCGGCTGCGTAATCATCGTCGCTGGTGGCGGTCGCAGTGTCCTGCTCCGGGTCGGGCTCATGCCGTTCTTCCGAGTAGTCCTCGGCTTCCTCCAGAAGTGGATTCTGCTCAAGTGCTTCCTGCATTTCCTGGCGCAGGTCCGTGGAAGACAGCTGCAACAGCTTGATGGCCTGCTGCAACTGCGGCGTCAATGCAAGCCGTTGGCCTAGTTTGAGCTCTAAAGACTGTCTCATGAACTATCGTTTGCGATGAAACTGACATGGTTGCGGGCAACCTGCGCTCGGCTTCCACGATCCCCCGGGCCGCTTCAGGGTGTGCCAGGATTCTGCTTCATTTTAGCAGACATTCATGGACCGATTATCAAAGCCGGAAGTTTTCGCCCAGGTAAACCTGCCGGACATCGGGATTCATGACGATTTCCTCCGGCGCACCTGATGCGAACACGCGGCCTTCCGTGAGGATATAGGCGCGGTCGCAGATTCCCAGCGTTTCCTGCACGTTATGGTCCGTGATCAACACGCCGATGCCCTGGTCGCGCAGATAGGCGATGATATTCTGGATATCCCCTACGGAGATCGGGTCGATGCCGGCGAACGGTTCGTCCAGGAGAATGAACTGCGGGTTCACGGACAGGGCCCGCGCGATCTCGACACGGCGCCGTTCGCCCCCGGACAGGCTGATGCCCATGGCCTTGCGCTTGTGGGAGATCCCGAAGGCCTCCATCAGATCCGTAACGCGGTGGCGGATCTCCTCACGGTCCAGGTCCGGCTGCGCCTCCAGAACCGCGGTGATATTGTCCTCGACGCTGAGCTTCCTGAATACCGACGGCTCCTGCGGCAGGTAGCCGATGCCCAGGCGGGCCCGCTCGTGCATCGGCAGGTCCGAGATGCGGTATTCGTCCAGGTATATATCGCCGCTGTCGCGCCGGATCAGGCCGACGACCATGTAGAAGCAGGTGGTCTTGCCCGCGCCGTTCGGGCCCAGCAGCCCGACCACCTCATTGGTGCTGACCTCGATGTTGACGTGATCGACAACCCACAGGCCTTTGTATCCTTTGCAGAGGTCCGTCGTACCCAGTGTGCTCATTCGGCGCCCTGGCCGGCGTCGGACGAGCCCGAAGCCCCGGCTGACTCCTCGTCTCCATCATCGCCGCCGGATGAATCGGAATCCCCGCTCTGCCCGCCGCCGGACGCCTGCTGGTCCTCCGGGGTGATGATGACTCTGGCGCGGCCGTCCCCCGTCTCCTCGGCTTCCCCGCCGGCTTCCTCGCTGCCGCCGGCCTGCTGCCGCCGCCGCATGCCCTTGACGGTCATTTTGTCGGAGGCCATGTCGTAGACGATCCGGTTGCCCTTGGCGGTATTCCCGGCCTGGGTCATCACGGCGTTCTCGATCAGAGTCAGGGTGTTGTCGATCTCGTTGAGAACGATCTCGTTGCCCTCTCCGTAGACGTCCTGGTCCTTGCCGTCGGGCCGCTGCTTGAAGGTGGCCGGGTTGCCCCAGGAGGTCGCGGTTTCAATCTGCTCGTCGCCCTCCGTGTACCGGATGACCAGCTTGTCGCCGGTGATCCTCAGCGTGCCCTGGACCACCACCACGTCGCCTTTGTAGGTGCGGGTGCCGTTGCGAAAGTCGAACTCCACCTCGTCGGCCTCGATGGTTGCGGGCTGGTCGCGGTCGGACTCGAGCGCCTGGGCGGCAGGCGCGTTGAGAGCCAGCCAGGTCATCAGTGTCACTATCCAAAAGCGCATCCGCTTACCCCGGTGTGTCTTTGTCTCGATCAAGAAGAACGCGCAGCTTGTCCGTGGTCAGGACGCCCCCGCCGCTTTTCTGGGCGTCGCTGCCCTCGGGTGCCCTGCCCTGAACGACCCGTACGTTGTCCGTCAACAGGATCTCGTTGCCGTCGGGGCCCATCCAGCCCGAATCGGAGTAGCTGTGCTGGGGCGCCTCACCGGGCTTATATTGAATGATATGAGGATTGTCGAGCAGGGCGGTGTCGTCGTCCGGGTAGTGCACCATGCGCTCGGCTTCCAGGATGTACTTGCGCCGGCCCTCCTTGTCCATGCCGACCGCGGTGAAGTTCTCCATGTAATAGTCGGGATCGTGGCGCTCGTCACCGTCGAACTTCTCCACGGCCTTCTGCTCGATAATGCCGAACTGCAGCCACAGGCTGAGCAGTCCCAGGCACGCAAACACGGTGATGTAGACTATCTTTTCCAGGAACTTCATGGCGCTGAGGAAAGGGTCGTAAAACGATCCATGATAGCGTCAATTTTTTCCTGTGCATACAAAACGGTATCGCACACCTCGCGCGCCGCGCCCCGGCCGCCGCCCGAAGGCGTCACCCATTGCGCCACGTGGCGCGCGCTGTGGTGGGCATCGGCGACCGCGATGCCGAGCCCGCAGCGGAGCATGACCGGAATATCCACCAGGTCGTCGCCGACGAAGCAGCACTGGCGCTCCTCCAGAGCGCATTTCGCCGCCAGGGCTTCGAACGCCCGGGGCTTGTCCGACGCGCCGGTCTCGGCGTAGCGGATCCCGAGCTCCTGTGCCCGGATCGTGAGCGCGCGGGAGCTGCGGGCGCTGAGAATGGCGACTTCCACGCCGCAGTCCATCAGCGACTTGATGCCCTGGCCGTCGCGGATGTTGAACGTCTGGTACTCTCCGCCATCCGGGCCGTAGGTTACCGAGCCGTCGGTCAGTACGCCGTCGACGTCGAATATCACCAGCCTGATCTCCCTGGCCCTGTTAAGCACGTCGTCGGGGACGGAGAACGGCAGCGGCCACACGCGGGACATCACACCACCCCCGCCCGCAGCAGGTCGTGCATGTTGAGCGCGCCCTCGACCCGCAGATCGTCGGATACCACGAAGATACCGTTGATGGATTGGGTGCGCATCAACGTGACGACTTCGGCCGCCAGCATCTCCGAGTCGGCGGTAACGGGATCGCGGGTCATGACGTCGCGAATCGGGCAGTGATTCAGGTCGACCGGGTTGTTGAGCGCCCGGCGCAGGTCGCCGTCGGTGAACAGGCCCACCAGCCGGTCGTCCGAGTCGACCACGCCTGTCATGCCCAGGTGCTTGCCGCTCATCTCCAGCAGAGCATCGCGCACCATGTCCTCCTCGTGCACCAGCGGGATATCCCGACCGGTGTGCATGATGTCCCGGACGTACAGCAGCAGCCGGCGTCCCAACACCCCGCCGGGATGCGAGCGGGCAAAGTCCTCGGCTGTGAATCCCCGCGCCTGGAGTATCGCCACCGCCAGCGCGTCTCCCATGGCCAGGGTCGCGGTGGTGCTCGTCGTGGGGGAAAGGTTCAACGGGCAGGCTTCCTTGCTGACCCCCACGTCGAGGCAGACGTCGGACTGTCGCGCCAGGGTGGAATCCTGCTTGCCGCACAGCGCCACGAGCTTCACGCCCATCCGCTTGATGATCGGCAGGATGGTCAGGATCTCCGGGGTCTCGCCCGAATTGGAGGCGGCGATTACCAGGTCACACGGCGTGATCATGCCCAGGTCCCCGTGGCTCGCTTCTCCGGGATGGACGTAGAACGCCGGGGTGCCGGTGCTGGCCAGGGTGGAGGCGATCTTCCCGGCCACATGGCCGGATTTGCCGATGCCCACCACCACCACGCGCCCCTGGCACTCCAGGATCAGCCGGCAGGCCCGCTCGAAGTCGTCATCGATTCGCCCGGCGAGCTCCGCAATGGCGCGGGACTCGGCGTCCACCACCGCGCGCCCGGTTTCGATCAGGGACGGCGCCGGGGAGGCTTTGGCTTTGGGTGAAGTCGCGCTCATTGGCCGCGAGTATAGCGTAGCGCCGGCCGTCAAGGCAGGTGTCGGCGCCCGCCGGGGAACGTCTGCCGCTACCCGGGCAGGCCCGCCGGGACGCTCCACCCAAGGTATGCCAGGTAGGCGGCGTACCCGGACAGGAACAGGACGCCGTGGAACCGGTTGATGCGCCTGAAGCCCCAGGCCAGCGCGATGAACAGCAGGAACACCCCGACCATGACCGGCCAGTCGCGGTACACCGCGTCGGTATCCACCGTGGACGGCTGAATGACTCCGGCTACCCCGACCACCCCGAACATGTTGAAGGTGTTGGAGCCGAGCACGTTGCCGATGGCGATGTCCGGCTCGTTGTTCCGGGCGCTGGCCAGCGCGGCGGCCGCTTCCGGCAGACTGGTGCCCACGGCGACGATGGTCAGACCGATCACCAGCTCGCTCACATTGAACGCCTGGGCGATGTCAACGGCGCCCCGGACGAGGACGTGAGAACTGATCAACAGCACCACCAGGCCCACTACGGTCCAGATGATCGACCGGGCCATCGGCCCCGGCTCCGGAATGGCGTGTTCCAGCCCCAGGCTCAACGCGTCCCAGCGCTCCTGCCGGCCGCGCACCACGAGCGCTGCCAGAAACAACGCCAGCATGCAGAGCATCACGATCGATTCAACACGGCCCAGCACCAGATCGTAGAGGACCACCCCCACCACCAGCATGGACACCAGCGTGAGCGGAACCTCCTGCCACAGTATGCGCAACCGGATGGTCAACGGGGCGGCCAGGGCCGCCACGCCAAGCACCAGCGCCACATTGGCGATATTGGAGCCCAGGGCGTTGCCCACGGCGAGCCCGGGATTGCCCTGCCAGGCGGCATTGCCGGATACCAGCAGCTCCGGGGCGGAGGTGCCGAAGCCGACGATCACGATGCCGACCAGCAGCACCGACACTCCCAGGGAGCGCGCCAGGGAGCTGGTTCCGACGACGAAGCGGTCGGCGCTCCAGGTCAGCCCGGCGAGACCGCCAATGACGAATATCACAGGCATGACTAGGGAGTCATTCATCATACATTCAGTTTGTTCCGGCTACCGTGGTCAGAAATCACGCAATTAAATAGTGGAATTGTCCGGGTCCGACTTTATGGCCGGATCGTCCCGGGATGGGCGACGCCCGGCTACCCAATTCGCGCCGCTCTGATAGAATCGCCCCTCTTTCGCAGCCGTGCGAGCTGCGAGCCACCGGACCCGGATCATTCATGAGCGAACCCCTGCTGCAAATCAAAGACGTCCATTTCTCGTTCGGCGAGAATGAGATCTATCGTGGCCTGGATCTGTCGGTCCACAAGGGCCAGGTGGCGGCGATCATCGGCCCGAGTGGATGCGGAAAATCCACGTTGTTGAATTTTGTCGGGGGGCGATTGTATCCGAATTCGGGGTCGGTCATCTGCGACGGTATCACCGTGAACCGACTGCGTCGCAAGCGGCTGTTCGACCTGCGCAAGCGCCTCGGCATGATGTTCCAGGCCAGCGCCCTGCTGACCGACTTCTCGGTGTTCGAGAACGTGGCGTTTCCGATCCGGCAGAATACCGATCTGTCCGACGCCCTGATCCGGCACCTGGTCCTGATGAAGCTGGAGATGGTCGGCCTGCGCGGCGCCCGGGACTTGATGCCCGCGGAGCTGTCCGGCGGCATGGCGCGCCGCGTGGCCCTGGCCCGCGCCATCGCCATGGACCCGATGCTGGTGATGTACGACGAGCCATTCACCGGGCTGGATCCCATCTCCATGGCGGTCATCGTCAAGCTTATACGGGAAGTCAACGATACCCTGGGGATGACCTCCCTGGTGGTTACCCACGACGTGCGCGAGGCGAGCACCATCGCGGATTACATGTACCTGCTCGGGGACGGCCGGGTGATCGCCCAGGGCACGCCCGACGAGATGGCCGAGTCCGAGTCGCCCGACGTGCAGCAGTTCATGAACGGCCTGCCGGACGGACCCGTGCGCTACCATTACCCGGCGCCGGAGTATGCCGACGATTTTCTGGGAGGGGCGGCGTGAGCGCGATACGGGACCTCGGCGCCTGGACCCTGAACAGCATCGCCCGCTGGGGACGGGCCGGGATATTCCTGGCCCGGACTCTGGCCGGCTTCGCCTGGATCCTGCGTCGCTTCGGGCTGGTGATCCAGCAGGTCTTCTCGGTTGGCGTGCGGACCCTGGTGATTATCGTGGTATCGGGCCTGTTCGTGGGCATGGTGCTGGGGCTGCAGGGTTACAATACCCTGGTGGATTTCGGGGCGGAGACGTCCCTGGGACTGCTGGTGGCGCTGACACTGACCCGGGAGCTGGGCCCGGTCCTTACCGCGCTGCTGTTCGCCGGCCGCGCCGGGTCCGCACTGACCGCGGAGATCGGACTGATGAAGGCCACCGAGCAGTTGGCGGCCATGGAGATGATGGCCGTTGACCCCATCAATCGGGTCGTGGCGCCACGCTTTCTGGCCGGTTTCATCGCCATGCCCCTGCTGGCGGCCCTGTTCACGGCGGTCGGCGTGTATGGCGGCTACCTGGTGGGCGTGTCCCTCCTGGGCGTGGATGCGGGCGTCTACTGGTCCGGGATGCAGGAAGGCGTGGACCTGTACGAGGACATCTTCAACGGCGTCATCAAGAGCCTGGTGTTCGGATTCGTGGTGACCTGGATCGCCGTGTTCGAGGGCTATGACGCCGTGCCCACCTCCGAGGGTGTCAGCCGTGCGACGACCCGAACCGTTGTAAATGCGTCGCTCTCGGTACTGGCGCTCGACTTCATTCTGACATCGTTGATGTTCGACTAAAGGTTGTTATGAAAAACAAAGGCATAGTGGAATTCTGGGTCGGTCTGTTCGTTGTCGCGGGCATCGGGGCGCTGGCCTTTCTCGCGTTCCAGGTCGGCGGTTTCTCCGGCGACGACTTCGGCGACACCTATCAGGTCGAGGCCCGGTTCAGCAACGTCGGCGGGCTTACCAGCAAGGCGCCGGTGAACATGGCGGGGGTGCGTATCGGGCGCGTATCGGCGATCCGGATCGATTCCAACAACTACGACGCGATCGTCGAAATGAGCATCGACCAGCGCTATGACAACCTGCCCATCGATACCAGTGCCTCCATACTGACTCAGGGGCTGCTGGGTTCCCAGTTCGTCGGCCTGGAGCCGGGCGGCGACGACCTGTACCTCGAGGACGGGGACGAAATCACACTGACGCAATCCGCGGTGGTGCTGGAGCAGCTCATCAGTCAGATGCTGTTCAGCAAAGCGGAAGGAGACGAGCAATGAAACGTATTTTCCTGATCGCTTGCCTGTTTGCCGGCCTGGCCGGCGGCGCCAATGCGGCCATGGCGCCCGACGAGCTGGTGCGCCAGACGGCGGACGAGGTGATCTCCGAGCTCACCGAGAACCGCGAGGAACTGGAAAAGAATCCGGAGGAGCTGTACCGGATGGTGAACGACATCGTGCTGCCCCATTTCGACTTCGAGCGCATGTCGCGCTTCGTGCTGGGCAAGCACTGGCGCGATGCGACGCCCGAGCAGCAGGAGAAATTCGTCGCCGAATTCAAGACCCTGCTGGTACGCACCTACGCCACGGCGTTGTTCGAATACACCGGCCAGGAGATCGTCTACAAGCCATTTCGCCATGAAGAGGGCGACAAGAAGGCGGTGGTCAAGACCGAGATCCAGCCCGACGACGGGCCGGCTATTCCCATCGAGTACGCGCTGGCGCAGCGCGGAGAAGCCTGGAAGGTGTTCGACGTGAAGATCGACGGTCTGAGCCTGGTGACCAATTACCGTTCGCAGTACGGTCGCATCGTCCAGACCAAGGGAGTCGACGAGCTGATCACCTCGCTCGCCGACAAGAACGAGAGGTTGATGAGCAGCCAGTGAGCATTCAGGTCAATACCGACGACCCGGAAACCTGGACGGTGGCCGGCCCCCTCACGTTCGCCAGTGTGCCGGAGATCCAGCGGCGGAGCCTGGAGTGGTTCGCTTCACCCCCGCGCCTGCTGGACCTGGCGGCGGTGGAGCGCATCGACAGCGCGGGTATCGCGCTGATTATCGAATGGGCGCGCCGCGCCAAACTGTCCGGCGCTGACATGCGGCTGGTGAATGTGCCCGCCGGCATGATGGCGCTGTCGAAGACCACGGGGCTGGACCGGCTGTTGAACATCGACGGCCCGGCCTGACAGGCCGTCGCGCTCCCCGCACCACCGGCTCCCGGCTGCGACAATCAATCTGGTCTGACGACGACACGACCCGGCAGGTGGCGAAGGGCGCCGATTGCCGGGACGGGAATACGCCGCCCGGACAGCCTGTCGAGCCGCCGGGCGTTGTTTCCGCGAGACGCATCGACAGCCGGCCTCGCGGCCGGCATGCGGTTTCATCGTTCCATCGCATCGAAACACCCGCATGGGTTCATCGACTGCGCAGCGCGCCACCCGGCGGCCGCCTGTCCTTCCGGGCCCGGGAAATCCATATTGCAAGAATATTGAATGCCGTCACCGACCCCAGCAGTCCTGATCGACAATGTCCACAAGCGCTTCGGCGCCGTCCAGGCCCTGAACGGCGTTTCGTTCTCCATCGAGCAAGGCGAATTCTTCGGTCTGCTCGGGCCCAACGGCGCCGGCAAGTCGACCCTGATCAACTCCCTGGCCGGGCTCGCCCGCGCGGACCGGGGAACGCTGAACATCATGGGATTCGACGTCGTGCACGAGTACCGCCAGGCCCGGATGAACGTCGGCGTCGTGCCCCAGGAGCTGGTCTACGACCCGTTCTTCACGGTCCGGGAGTTCCTCCGCTTCCAGGCGGGGTATTTCGGCGTGACGCGCCATTCCGGGCCCTGGATCGACGAGCTGCTGGAGGCGCTGGACCTCATGGACAAGGCCGACGTCAACCTGCGCGCGCTGTCCGGCGGCATGAAGCGGCGGGTGCTCATCGGCCAGGCCCTGGTGCACAAGCCGCCGGTGGTGGTGCTCGACGAGCCGACCGCCGGCGTCGACGTGGAGCTCCGGCAGCAGCTGTGGACCTTTATCCGCCGCCTGCATTCCGAAGGGCACACCATCGTGCTCACGACCCACTACCTCGAGGAGGCCGAGCAGCTCTGCGACCGCATCGCGATCATCGACCACGGTGAGCTGATCGCCCTGGAGACCAAGTCCGACCTGCTGGCGCGCGGTATCTTCCGCAGCCTGCACGTGGTTGCCTCCCGGGACATCGAGTCGGTGCCGGCGGCTGTCGCGGGCATGGTCAAGGCCGTGCACGGCTGCAGCATGGAGCTGCGCCTGCGGCGGGACAGCGACTCGGTCGTGGGCGTGCTCGACACGATCCGCAGCGCCGGCATCGAAGTCAAGGACATCCACATGGAGGATGACGACCTGGAAGACGTCTTCATCCAGCTCACCCGCCGGAGCCCCGGGCCATGAACGGCATGCTGTGGCTGTTCTACAAGGAAGTGGCGCGGTTCTCGAAGGTGGGTTTCCAGACGGTGCTGGCGCCGGTGGTCACCTCGCTGCTCTACCTGCTGGTGTTCTCCCATGTGCTTGCCGACCGGATTCGGGTTTTCGAGGAAGTGCCCTACACTTCGTTCCTGATTCCCGGCCTGATGATGATGAGCATCATTCAGAACGCCTTCGCCAACAGCTCATCCAGCATCATCCAGTCGAAGGTTACGGGCAACGTGGTCTTCGTCCTGATCACCCCGCTTTCGTATTTCGAGCTGTACTGCGCCTATGTCGGCGCGGCGATCGTCCGCGGCGTGGTGGTGGGGGCCGGGGTGTTCCTGGTGGCGGTTTTGTATGTCGAGGTCCCGGTTTATAATCCGTGGATCGTGCTGGCGTTCGCGATCCTGGCGAGCGGCGTTCTGGGAACGCTGGGCGTGATCGCCGGAATCTGGGCGGAGAAGTACGACCAGCTCGCGGCGTTCCAGAACTTCGTCATCATGCCGTTGTCGTTCCTGAGCGGCGTGTTTTATTCCATCCGCTCGCTGCCGGAAACCTGGCAGGAGCTGTCAAAATTCAACCCGTTCTTGTATATGATCGACGGGTTTCGGTACGGGTTCTTCGGCCAGTCCGACATGCCCGTGGCGGTGAGCCTGGCGCTGAGCGCGGCGGCATTCGCGGCACTGGCCGCATGGGCGCTCGTCCTGCTGCACCGCGGCTACAAGCTCCGCCAATAGCCTTTCACACAGACCGCCACACAAGGTGCGTAAACAATGGTTACACCCGAACAGATCAAGCAATGGATAGAATCCGGCCTGCCAGGCTCGCGGGTTGAAATCGACGGCGACGGACGCCATTTTCAGGCAATCGTGCTGTGCGAGGAATTTGCTGGAAAGACGCGGATCCAGCAGCACCAGATGGTATATGATGCCCTGGGCGACAAAATGAAGGCCGATATTCACGCAATATCCCTGCGCACCCTGACTCCCGATCAATGGGACCAGCAATCCAAGTAGCTCTCGCGAGGTTGAACCAATGAGCGATATTCAAGACCAAATCAAGCAGACTGTGGAGTCGAATGACGTCGTCCTGTTCATGAAGGGCTCGCCGCAGTTTCCGCAATGCGGCTTCTCCGGCCGGGCGGTGCAGCTCCTCCAGGCCTGCGGGACCGAGTTCGCCGCCGTGGACGTCCTGTCGGATCCCGAGGTCCGGGAAGGCATCAAGCAGTACTCGAACTGGCCGACGATCCCCCAGTTGTACGTCAAGGGCCAGTTCATCGGCGGCAGCGACATACTCATGGAGATGTACGAGAGCGGCGAGCTCAAGCAGGCGCTGGCAGGAGAAACCGCCTGAGGCGGACGCCGGAATCCAGGCAGCCGTCAGCGGCCCGTGGTCGGGCCGCGCCGCGGCTGCCTGTAGCCGGAGGACGCTGAACTGGTCATGGACAAGCTCATCATCGAAGGGGGTATCCCCCTGAAGGGGGATATCCGCATATCCGGCGCCAAGAATGCCGCGTTGCCGGTGCTGATCGCCTCCCTGCTGACGGACGAGCCGTTGGTCATCAGCAACATGCCGCATCTGCACGACATCACCACTACCCTGGAGCTGCTGGGCCGGCTGGGCGTCGAGGTGGAGGTGGACGAGAAGATGGCAGTCCGGGCCCATGCCCGCGACGTGACCGAGCTGTGCGCCCCCTACGACCTCGTTAAGACCATGCGCGCCTCCATACTGGTTCTCGGTCCATTGCTGGCACGCTTCGGCCACGCCGAGGTGTCGCTGCCGGGCGGCTGCGCCATCGGCTCGCGGCCGGTGAACCTGCATATCAAGGGCCTCGAGGCCATGGGCGCCGAAATCAGCATCGACGAGGGCTA
>JBEPXV010000005.1:0-19394 GCA_041641695.1 Gammaproteobacteria bacterium
GCGGCCACGCGCTGCAGTTGCCGCTGATCATGGCTGACCCATATCGCGGCGGCGTTCTCGTCGCCGATGTAGCCCTGGATAAGGCGTTCCACCCTGCCGATGTTCTCCTCGTCGAGGTTGGCGGTCGGCTCGTCCAGAAGAAGAACGCGCGGCTCGACGGACAGCATCCGCAGGACCGCGAGGCGTTGTTTCTCGCCGCTGGACAGGCGGTCCACGCGCCAGCCGAGAACCTCGTCGGTGAAACCCAGGGACGCCAGTCTCGCGGGTCCGGGTGCTGCGGGGAAATGCGCCCCGACAAGGTCGTGCCACCAGGCGCTTTCCGCGGGCAACAGCGCCACTCGCCGGCGCCACGCCGGCGGCGGGAAGTCTTCGCGGGCCTTGCCTTCCAGCCATACACCGCCGCGATGCAAATCGAGATCCGCGATACACCGCAGCAGCCGGGTCTTGCCGCTCCCGGACGGACCGCTGAGACCGATGCATTCGGCGGCGCGCAGATACAGGTCGAAGGGCCCGCCATGATCGAAAGCCAGGGCCTGCACCGCGAGCAGGACCGCAGCCCGGTTTTCGTCGCCGCCCGGTGCGCTCCGGCCGCCGCTGTCGCCGTTGCGGTTGCGGGGCATGGTGCGCGGCGCCCTGCTGCCGGTGGCGCTCACTCGCTTGCCGGCATGCCGTCGAAAAAATCCACCATACCGGTGTGCAGCGAGTACTCCGCGCCCACGACCAGCAGCCCGTCTTCCTGCACCAGGCGCTCCAGGATGGTCGACCCGTGGCGGAGCTGGTTGGCGGAAGCCCGGATATTCGCCCGCACGGCGTGACGGACCAGGTCGTCGCGGGCCGGTTTCGGGTCGGATTCCAGCAACGGCTCCACCGAAGGGCGGATCCGGTCGACGATGGAGCGAAGATTCGGCGAGCGGCGCCCGGCCGGGCGCTCCAGATCCTCCAGGGTGGCCAGGACTGCGCCGCACTCGGTGTGGCCCAGCACCACCACCAGCCGCGTCCCGAAGCGCTCGGCCGCGAACTCGACGCTGCCGACCAGGGACGGCGCGATGATGTTGCCGGCCACCCGGATCACAAACAGGTCACCGAGCCCCTGGTCAAACACGATCTCGGCCGGCACCCTCGAATCCGAGCACCCCAGGATGATGGCGAGCGGCGCCTGGCCGCCGACCAGCTCCCGCCGTCGGGACTGCGTGCCGGGCTCGCCGCCCTGCCGGGTGTCGGACGCGAAACGCTTGTTGCCCTCGCGGAGGCGCTCCAGGGCTTCGTGGGCGGATGTCATCGCAATTGGAATCGGTTGTCGGGTTGCCGGGTTGTCGGCCACTGGCAGCGCAGTCCACGCGCCGTCCGGGTCTGCGTCCGATGGCCGAGTTTCAGAGTATTGAAAAATACCGGCTGCGGCAATGCCGGAACCGGAGTGTCCGTTTGTCGCTTCGAAACGCCGGTAAAACAGATGTTTGCAACGGAGAATTGTAGCGCTTTGTGAATTCTGCTAGCTTCACCCGCCGACTCATTGAAAACCCGCCCATGAAGATTCCAGCGATCCTGACCGCCCTCCTACTGAGCACGCTGCCGGCTTCCGGCGCCCTGGCGGCCGGGCCTATCGACGGCGAGGCGGGCCTCAACTGGTGGGCGAACGACTTCGACGCCGACGTCGGTGACGGCGACGTCGATGCCGGCGCCGTGGGCGGCCATCTGCAGCTGTGGTGGAACGAAACCTGGGGCCTGAAGGGGGCCCTGTACCGCTCGGACCTGGCCGACACGGCGGACGCCGGCGACGCTGACTACCTGAGCGTTGACCTTAAAAGGCGAGTGATCTCCGTCACCGAGAACAACTACCTCGCCGCCGGTGTCGGCTACGAGCGGCTCGATCTCCGCGGCGGCGACACCAACGGCCTGAGGCTGCTGGTGGAAGGCCGCGCCGGCCTGGTGGGGGCAGTGTGGGTATACGGGCAGTCGGCGTGGATGCCGGTATTCGACGACACCGACGCCCGTGAGGACCAGGATGCCTTTGAATTCGAGGCGGGAGTCGGCTTTTCCCCCTTGCCCTTCGTGAAGCTCAGTGCCGGCTGGCGCAAGTTCACGCTCGATTTCACCGACACCGCCACCGGCGACGACCGCAACAACAGCGCCAGCGGGCCGGTGTTCGAAGCCGGACTGAAATGGTAGGGAACGCGGGACCGTAATCGTCCGGCTTCCCGGCGTCTCGCGCGGGGCCGGCTTTCCCAGTGCGGGCGTTGGCGGCGCCGGCGCCCTTATCTATCGATTACGTGCGTTTCTTTGCTTCCTTGTCCCGCTGCCGCAGCCAGTCCAGCTTTTCGGCGATTCTCTGCTCCAGGCCGCGATTGACAGGCTTGTAGTACCTCTTTCCGTTCATGCCTTCCGGAAAGTAGCTCTCGCCGGCGGCGTAGCCGTCCGGCTCGTCGTGGGCATAGCGGTACCCGGACCCGTGGCCCATCTGTTTCATCAGACGCGTCGGGGCATTGCGCAGGTGCGGGGGTACTTCCAGGGACCCCAACTCCCGGGCGTCGCGCATGGCCGTGTTGAACGCGCTGTACACGGCATTGCTCTTGGCGGCGCAGGCGAGATAAACCACCGCCTGGCCCAGAGCCAGCTCGCCCTCGGGGCTGCCCAACCGCAGGAACGTATCCCAGGCGTCCAGGGACAGCTGCAGGGCTCGGGGGTCGGCGTTGCCGATGTCCTCCGAGGCGATCCGGACCAGGCGGCGCGCCAGGTACAGCGGGTCGCAGCCGCCGTCGATCATACGCGCGAACCAGTACAGCGAGGCGTCCGGATCGGAGCCGCGGATCGACTTGTGCAGCGCCGAGATCTGGTCATAGAAGGCATCGCCGCCCTTGTCGAATCGGCGCAGGCCGCCGCCGATGACTTCCTGCACCACCGCCTCGGTCACAATGTACTCCCCGTCGCGCTCCGACAGATCCACCGCCAGCTCGAGGAAATTCAACGCCCGGCGCGCGTCGCCGTCCGCGGCACGGGCAATCAGTGCCCGCGCATCCTCCTCCAGCCGGACCGCAAGCCCGCCGAGCCCCGCCTCGCTCTCGAGGGCGCGGTCGATGACACCCTCGAGAGTCGCGATATCCAGGGGCTTGAGAACGTAGACGCGCGCCCGCGACAACAGCGCGTTGTTGAGCTCGAAGGACGGGTTCTCCGTGGTGGCGCCGAGAAAGGTCAACGTGCCGTCCTCGACGTGCGGCAGGAAGGCGTCCTGCTGGGCCTTGTTGAACCGGTGGACCTCGTCCACGAACAGCACCGTACGCCGCTGCTGCGCCTGTTGCAGCTCCCTGGCCCGGTCGACGGCGGCGCGGATGTCCTTGACGCCGCTGAGCACCGCCGACAGGGTGATGAATTCGGCATCGGCGTTGTCCGCGAGCATGCGCGCCAGCGTCGTCTTGCCGGTGCCGGGCGGGCCCCACAGGATCATGGAATGCACCGACCGGTTTTCCCAGGCGCGGCGAACGGGCTTGCCGGCGCCCAGCAGGTGCTCCTGGCCGGCGAAGTCGTCGAGGGACCCGGGGCGCAGGCGGTCGGCGAGCGGCCGCGTATCATCCAGGTTCGCGCTCATGGCGGACAGCGTGCAGGTTCACCCGCCCGGGTGATTCCCGTCAACGGGTGGGATCGTAGACTGTCGGCAGCAGGGACGCCCCGGCCGCAGGGAAGCGGGTCGGTCATGCGGCAAGGATAGCCGATTGCCGCCATGGATGGTGACCCGGCCCGGCCCAGGGAGGTCCGGGTCCAGCCAGGGAGGCCGCTGCGGTGACGGGACGCGCCGCGCTCCGGCAGGGGCTGCCGGAACCCGCCATGGATGGCGGGTCTCCTGCCGCCGGGATCCTGCATTTCAGGGCAGCCCGAACAGCTTGCGTTCCAGAATCTGGCGCGTGACGATCTCGGGAAGCTGGCCCTCCCAGTCGCCCCGCCCTTTCGGGATCTGTTCGGCGATACGGCGCGCCGAGATATGCAGATGCCGCTCGTCGTACTCGTGACTGGCGATCATCAGGCCGTTGCTCACCAGGTGGCGCAGCAGGTAGCGCAGGTGATCGGGCACGCGGATATTGTCCAGGCTGATCAGCTCGCCGTCCGTCCTGGTGGGATACACGTAGACCTGGGTGTTGTCGGGAAACAGCTTCCCCATGGCCTCCAGGATGCCGCCTTCCAGCCCCTCGTAGTACTGCTCGTTGAACAGATAGTCGAAATCCAGCACGCTCAACACGATTCCGATGGGTTTCTGCGTATAGCGGCGCAGGAACGAACGCAGCCGGAAAAAACGCACATAGTCCGATATCAGCACGTTGTATCCCAGCGAGGTCAGCAGATCGACGCGGGCCAGGAAGTCGGAGTCGGCGATGTGCTCCTCGGTCACCAGCTCGGACATGGTGATCTCCGCAAGCACCACCACGTCGTCCCGCTCGACCTTGTGGTGTCGCAGGAACTGATCCAGGCCGGAGGCGGTCATGTCGACATGCACCCTGGTAGGGGGCTTGAACGAGCCGCGGATTACCATGGCGGATTTCTGGTACAGCATTTCCGCCGGGATCACCGAGCTGCCGTCGGCGTCGAACATCACCGCCCGCGTCTGCCAGGCGCGGATCAGGTGCAGGTTCATAAGTCGGCTTTCCGCCCCGCGGAATGCCGGTCCCCGCATGTCGATCAGGTCGACCTCGATGCGGTCCGATCCCAGGGCGTCGCTCAGGCTGTCGATCAGGATCTTGGGCCGGTAATGGTAGTGGAACACACCGTAGATCAGGTTGACGCCGAGGACACCCAGGGCCTCGGACTGCAGGCGGTTGGCGTCGTCCAGCAGGCGCACGTGGAGGATGGCGTCGCAGGGCTCGCTGCCGGGCTCCAGCTGGGCGCGGATCCCGATCCAACCATGGCATTCGTTGTTGCCCTTGTAGCTCTTCGCGGTCACAGTGGCGGCGTAAGAGAAAAAAGTCGTCCCGGCGGGGCGGACGCCGCTCAGGCGGTTCACGACGAGCTCGTACTCCCTGCCGAGCATCTGCTCGAGACGTTCACGGCTGACGTAGCGCCCGGCCTTGCCGTAGATATCGTCACTGACGCTCATGTCGTACGCGGACATGGTCTTGGCGATGGTGCCCGCGGCGGCGCCGGCGCTGAAGAACAGCCGCGCGGTCTCCTGCCCCGCGCCAATTTCCACGATGGTTCCGTACTTCAGCTTGTCGAGATTGATGGCGAGGGCTTTCTGGTCGGGCGTGAGGCTTTCGTCGCGTGAGCTCATGGGTGTCTGGTCAGCAGTCTGTGGGAGGCCGCGCCGGGGCCTGTCAAGTCGTTGTAAGAAAGGGGCCGGAGAATAACCCGGACGAGCCCCTCCGGCACAGGCCGATGAGCTTCCCGGGGCCAGTTTTGTCGATCCGCATTGCCGGATTCAAGTCCGGATTTGCCAATCACCCCGGCCGCCTGTTACGAGTCGCGGCCCGCTCGCGGGACATGAAGCGCGACCCGGAATGGTTTAATCTGTGACACGAATGACATTCGCTTCCGACACCTGAATCAATCTCAACGGGCGCCGACGCAAACATGCGCATAGACGAAATTCGAGCCCGGGTGGGGACTCACCGGCCCGCGCTGCTGGACCTCCGCGACAACCGGCACGGGGCGGTGGCAATGATCCTGCGCCCGGGGGGCGCGGAGCTGGAGGTACTGTTCATAGAGCGAACCCGGTGCGACGGAGACCCGTGGTCCGGGCAAATGGCCTTTCCCGGCGGCATGGTGGAAGCCTATGACGCCAGCGCCCGCGCCGCCTCCCAGCGCGAAACCCTGGAAGAAGTGGGTATCGATTTGACTGAGGCCGAATTTGTGGGACGATTGGATGACGTGCAGGCACGCCACCGGGCTCACCAGAGGGGTATCGTCGTGTCCGGCTTTGTGTTCTTCGAGGAAAATGGTCAGCGTACCGCCGCCAACTACGAGGTGGCGGACATTGTCTGGGAGCCGCTGACAACGTTCATGGACGCCGGCCGGTTTGCCTTCGTCGAGTCCCCGGCCGCGCCGGGGGAACGGTTCCCGGGTATCCGCGTCGGCCACTGCGAACACCAGATCGTCTGGGGCTTGACCCGGCGCTTCATCATCAATTTCTTCGAGATTGCCGGGCACACCTTCGGGGTGGACCCGGCGCACTCGCAACCGATCGTAAAGGAGAGTGATTAATGGTTGATACCAAGTCCACCATGCCTGAACTGGGCAACATGGCCCCTGATTTCAGCCTGCCGAATACCAGCCCCGGCTTCGGCGGCGAAAAGGTGTCCTTGAGTGATTTCGACCACAAGAAGGGACTGCTGGTGATGTTCATCTGCAATCACTGCCCCTTCGTCAAGCGGATTCGCGACGGCCTGTCGCAGCTTGGCCGGGACTATGAGGACTCGGAACTGGGCATCGTGGCGATCTGCGCCAACGACCAGACCACGCATCCCGGCGACAGCCCCGAGAACATGGCCAAAGAGGCGCGGGAACACGACTATCGATTCCCCTATCTGCACGACGAGAACCAGACCATTGCCAAGGCTTACCGGGCTGCGTGCACACCGGACTTCTTCCTGTACGACCACGACCGCAAGCTGGTCTACCGGGGCCGCTTCGACAAGGCCCGGCCCGGCAACGACGAGCCGGTCACCGGCGAGGACCTGCGCCGCGCCATCGACCAGGTGCTGGCCGGCGAGGCCGTCCCGGAGGACCAGATACCGAGCATGGGCTGCAACATCAAGTGGAAGGACGGCAACGCGCCGGACTACTTCGGGTAGGCCGGCGCCCGCTTGCACGAACCAGGGATATGCCGGGGTCGCCGGAAGCGATCCGGACGGGCGCCCGCGGCCCGGGCTAGCCGCGCCCGCTGGTCCGGATAGCCGTGCACGGCGACACCATTATATTCTCGATGTTCCTGATCTTCGCGGGCGCCGCGGTTATGGCGACCCTGGCGCTGTATGCGCGCCAGGCGATGCTGGTGGGCTACATCCTGCTGGGGGTCCTGGTCGGGCCCTGGGGCCTGCAATGGGTGTCGGACACCAATCTGATCCAGGACATTGCCCAGATCGGCATCATATTCCTGCTGTTCCTGCTGGGGCTGAACCTGTACCCGCAGAAGCTCGTTCAACTGCTGCGGGAAACCACGCTGGTCACGCTGGCGACCACTGTACTGTTCGGGGTAATCGGCTGGGGAATCGCCCGGCTGTTCGGTTTTTCTCCCGGCGACAGCTTGCTGATCGGGGTGGCGGCGACGTTCTCCAGCACCATTATCGGCCTCAAGCTCCTGCCGACGACGGTGCTCCATCACCGCCACATGGGGGAAGTGATCATAAGCGTCCTGCTTCTCCAGGACGTGATCGCCATAATCGTGCTGCTGGTCCTGCAGGGGCTCGCCCGGGGCGGCGGCGTCCCGTTCATGGATGTGCTCATCGCCCTGCTCGCCCTGCCGCTGCTCGCCGTAGCCGCCTACGTGGTCGACAAGTATGTGCTGCTCAGGCTCATCCAGAAATTCGACCGGGTCCAGGAATATGTCTTTCTGCTGGCCATCGGCTGGTGCCTGAGCATCGCCCAGGCCGCGCACTGGCTCGGGCTCTCCTACGAGATCGGCGCGTTCATCGCCGGAGTGGCGGTGGCGACGAACCCCATCTCGCGACATATCGCCGAGCACCTCAGGCCGCTGCGCGACTTTTTTCTGGTCATGTTCTTTTTTGCCCTGGGGGCGAGCCTGGATATCGGCATGGCGGGAAATGTGCTGCTTCCCGCGGCACTGCTGGCGCTGGTCCTGCTGCTGGTCAAGCCGCTGGTATTCCGGTATTTCCTGATGCATAGCGCCGAGCGCGAAGAGCTGGCCTGGGAGACGGGCTGGCGGCTGGGCCAGATGAGCGAGTTCGCGCTGTTGATAGCATTCCTGGCTCTGGATCTGGAACTGGCAAGCCCCGACGCGGTGTACCTGATAGAGATGGCGACCATCATGACCTTCGTGGGGTCCACGTATTTCATCGTGCTGCGCTACCCCACCCCGATCGCGGTGTCGGACCGGCTGCGCAGGGATTGACCGGCGGCAACAGCGATCGGTGGGATCTCAAGCCGGTGGGCACCGGTGGCCATGACTGGTAATGGGTGATTCGTGATTGGTGACCCGTTGACGCGCCCCCGGCAAATGCAATATTCGAGGAATCAATATAGTGAGCAACGACACGACACCCGTATTTATTATCGGCTACGGCTACACCGGCGAACGGGTGGCCGACCGTTGGATGGAACGCGGCGCCAAGGTTCGTGTACTGGTCCGCCGTCCCATACGGGTGGCGGAGCACATGCATCCGCGACTGGAGCTGTTCCGCGGCGACCTTGACCAGCCATCCAGTCTGCCGGTCGGCGCCATGGCCGGCACCAGGCTTTATTATTTCGCGCCGCCGCCGGGATCCGGCCGCGTTGACACCCGCGCCAGAGAGCTGGTCGCGGCCCTGACCGATCCGCCCGAGCGCATCGTTCTGGTGAGCACCACGGGCGTGTATGGCGACTGCGGCGGCGAGTGGGTTGACGAGTCGCGGCCCCCCAATGCCGGCACGGACCGGGCACGAAGGCGTCTCGATGCCGAGCAGACCCTGTCCGCTTACGCGGCCGCGCGCGACGTGCCGCTGGTGATTCTGCGCGTCGCCGGCATCTACGGCCCCGGTCGCCTGCCGGAGAAACGGCTTCGCGAGGGATCCCCCATGCCGGCGGCGGCGGACTGCGGCTACACGAACCGCATACACATCGACGACCTGGTGGAAATATGCGTACAGGTGATGGCCCGGCCCGGCGTTGCGGGGGTGTTCAACGTCAGCGACGGCGTTCCCGGGACGATGCGGGAGTATTTCGACCTGGCTGCCGACGCCCTGGGCTACGGGCGCCTGCCGGTGCTCCCCCGGGAGGACATGGCGGCGTCACTGGGTCCCCGGATGATGACCTACCTCGCCGAGTCGCGACGCATCGACAGCTCAAAAGTTCTGGGCACCCTGGACCTGGCGCTGCGCTACCCGGGCCTGCAGACCGGCCTGGCCGCTATCCGGTTGCAAAAGCCTGCGCCTTGAGCAGTCCGGACACGCTCTTGGCGTCGCGAATCTCGTTGTCCATCACCATCCGCAGCGCGTCGGAAAAGCGCAGCCAGCGCACCTCGATGAGCTCATCGTCGCCGTGATCGGTGCTGGTCTCGCGCAGATCGCGCGCCAGGAACAGGTATAAAACCTCGTCGCAGAAGCCCGGCGTGGTGAATATCGAGCCCAGCTCCCGCCAGTCCCGGGCAACCAGCCCCGCCTCCTCCTCCAACTCGCGGCGGGCGGTGGCCAGCGGCTCGGTATCCCCCGGGTCGATGCAGCCGGCCGGCAGCTCCCAGATCACGCCGCCGGCGGCATGCCGAAACTGCCGCAGCAGGCAAACGTTGTCCTCGTCATCCAGAGCCACCACCACGGCGCCGCCGGGATGATGCACGATGTCCAGCTCGACAGCCGCGCCGTTTGGCATCGTCACCGTTTCCCGGTTGAGCCGGATCAAGCGGCCACTGTAGATCTCGCGACTCATCTCAGCTCGATCAACGACGGGCGGTAGTCCGCCGGGGCGCCGTAGCCGAGCAGGTTGAGCAGGGTCGCCGCGATGTTGTTCAGTCCCGGCTCGTCAACCGTGGCCATGGCGTACTCGCCCTGGAAGCCTGGGTCATGGATCACGAATGGCACCGGGTTCAGGGTATGGGAGGTCTTGATCACGCGCTCGCCGTCCTTCTCCTGGAACATGTCCTCGGCATTACCGTGATCCGCCGTGAACACCAGCACCCCCCCAAGCTCGTCGATCATCTCGACGAGCCTTGCCAGGCACCGGTCGACGGTTTCCATGGCCGACACCGTGGCGTCGAGATTGCCGGTGTGCCCGACCATGTCGCCGTTGGCGAAATTGAGCCGCCCGAAGCGATAATCCCCGGACTGCAGCAGCTCGATGGTCCGGTCCGTGATCTCCACGGCCTTCATCGCAGGCGCCTGGTCGAAGGGAAGGTTGTCGGACGGGATCTCGATGTAGGTTTCCAGTTCCTCGTCGATGTAGCCCGACCGGTTGCCGTTCCAGAAATAGGTCACATGGCCGTACTTCTGGGTCTCGCTGATGGCGAAGGACCGCATCCCCGCGGCGCACAGGTACTCGCTGACGGTGCGCTCGATAACCGGCGGCGCCACCAGGTAGTTCTTCGGCACCTGCAGATCGCCGTCATACTCCAGCATTCCCGCGAACAGCACGTCCGGGCGCCGGCCGCGGTCGAACTTGTCGAACGCCTCCTCCTCGAAGGCGCGCGAGATCTCGATGGACCGGTCGCCGCGGAAGTTGAACAGCACCACGGCGTCGCCGTCGACGATGCGTCCCACCGGCTCGCTGTTGTCGGTGATGACGAACGGCTCCAGGGTCTGGTCGTTGATGTCGGGGTTCTCGGCATACAGGGTCTGGACAGCGCTGTCGGCGCTGTGAAAGACCCGGCCCACACCGTGCACGTGGCACTCATAGCCGCGCCGCACCATGTCCCAGTCCGCGTTGTAGCGGTCCATGGTAATGCGCATGCGCCCACCGCCGGAGGCGATGCGGTAGTCGACGCCGTATTGCTCGTTCAGCGAGGACAACAAGGCCTCCGTCTTCCCGATATAGGTAAGCGCAGAGCGCGCTGCCACGTCCCGCCCGTCCAGCAGCACGTGCAGCCGCACGCGCCCGACGCCGGCGCGCGCGCACTCACTGACCAGCGCGAACAGGTGGTCTATGTGGGAATGGACATTGCCGTCGGACAGCAACCCGAGAAAATGCACGGTGCCGCCGTTCCGGCCGGTGTCGACGATGCGCCGCCACAGATCACCCTCGAGCAGCTTGCCGCTTTCCAGTGCCTGGTTCACGAGCTTCGCGCCCTGGGCAAACACCCGCCCGGCGCCGATCGCGTTGTGACCCACTTCGCTGTTGCCCATGTCATCGTCGGTCGGCAGCCCGACGCCCGTGCCATGGGCCTTGAGCTGGGTACGCAGGGCACTGGCCAGCAGGCGGTCGATGGTCGGCGTGTCCGCGAGATAGACGGCGTTCGCCGGCCCGTCGGGGGCGAGGCCGACGCCGTCGGCGATGACCAGCAGCAACGGCCCGGGGCGGCCGGGGAAACCCTGCAGCTTTTCCAGCTTCATTGTCATGTGGTCTTCATACTCCTTAATCGTCATGCCGTCGGGACACGACGCCCGGGCCTTCAGCGCAGCAGCGGTGAGTGCCCCGTCAGCGGAGGCCGCCCTGCAGCGACAGCCGGCGTTTCAGTTCCGCCAGCGCCCGCCCCCGGTGGCTGATGCGGTTCTTGGTATCGCTGTCGAGCTCGGCGGCGCTGCAGGCGTGGTCCGGCACATGAAACACCGGATCGTATCCGAAACCGTTGCTGCCGGTCGATTCGGCCTGGATCGAGCCTTCCCAGGTCCCCTGGCAGATGACAGGGGTCGGATCTTCCACGTGGCGCAGCAGCACCATGATGCATTCAAAGCGCGCCCCGCGGCGCTCGGCGGGGATCCCCGTCAGGGCCGAAAGCAGCTTGGCGACATTGTCCGCATCGGCCGCGTCCGGCCCGGCGTAACGCGCCGAGCGGACGCCGGGCTCGCCGTCCAGTGCATCCACGCACAGCCCGGAATCGTCGGCCAGCGCCGGTCGTCCGGCGACACGCGATGCGTTCCTGGCCTTGATGATGGCGTTCTCGACGAACGTCAGGCCGGTTTCCGCGGCATCGTCCACTCCGAAGTCGCTCTGGGGCCGCACCGTCAGTGCGGTATCCGCGAGGATGGCCTGGATCTCCCCGAGCTTGCCGGGGTTGGAGGATGCCAGGACGATCTCAGGGACGCGGCCGTCGTTCACGTCTCCAGCACCTCGGACTGGATGCGCACCAGCTGCGTGACCCCGTTCTGCGCAAGATCGACCATCTGCAGCATCTCCTCGCGAGTGAATGCCTTGCCTTCCGCGGTACCCTGCACCTCGATGAAGTCCCCCTTCTCGTTCATGACGAAGTTCATATCGGTTTCCGCCCGGCTGTCCTCGGCGTAATCCAGATCCAGCACCGGCGTCCCCTGATAAATTCCGGCCGATACCGAGGCCACCCGGCCGGTGAGCGGATTCGACTTGATCTCCCCCTGCCTCATCAGCCACGCGACCGCGTCCGCCATCGCCACGTATCCCCCGGTAATGGCCGCCGTGCGGGTGCCGCCGTCGGCCTGGATCACGTCGCAGTCGATGGTGAGGGTGCGTTCGCCGAGCCTGGTGGTGTCGATCACGGCGCGCAGCGACCGACCGATCAGCCGCTGAATCTCCATGGTGCGCCCGCCCTGGCGACCGCGCGCGGCCTCCCGGGCCATGCGGCTGCCGGTGGACCGGGGCAGCATCCCGTACTCGGCGGTTACCCAGCCCTGGCCTTTGTTGCGCAGGAAGTGCGGCACCCGGTTCTCGCTGGTGGCCGTGCACAGCACATGGGTGTCTCCGAACTTGACCAGCACCGAGCCCTCGGCGTGCTTGGTGTAGTGCCGGACGATCTCGATTGGACGCAGCTCATCAGGATTGCGGCCGCTTGGTCTTGTCATGAAGAATATCCTTGGGTTTCGGCGCTTCAGGCGCCCTGCAGAAACTCGACCCGGCGATCGCCGGAAACGAGGCTTGATTGATACGCGCCGTGTGCTGCAACGGCGCGGGGGGCACGGATTATGAAAGAAAGCGGCGGCTAATGCGAGTGACGCGGCGCCGGTCGCCCCGGGGCGGCGGCGATGGCGCGCGTAGTACCGGGCGGCGACCGGCGGTCGCGGCGCGAGAGCAGCACTACAGGCGTTTGATCCGGCGAAGCCGCGGCCGGAGATGTGCCGCACCCCGCGCATCGGGAGCGCGGCCTCGGCCAGGGGGGCGGCTAGAGAATCTGCTCCAGGTCGTCCACGAAGGACTCGATCTCGGCTATCGTGGCCTCGATCTCGTCGGTTTGCCGTGTGCTGGATTCCGGCTCCGGGTCGGGACGCTGCTTGTCATCCCGCCGGGCGGCCGACCGCTGCTTGGCGTCCTTCCACAGGGCGTCCTGATCAAGCTCGGGTATGGACAGGGCCATCAACGGCGGCGTCGTCGGTGCCGCGTCCTCCCAGGTCAGGCCCACGACCGTCATGTTGTCACAATCCTTGCGGAACTTGCGAGCGGACCGGGCCATCATGCGCTCGATGCTGTCCTCGAGCCTGCGGCGATCCAGCACCTGCTCGATTTCCCGTTCCGTGAAAGCCCGCCACACCCCATCCGTGCACAACAGCAGCACGTCCCCTTTCTCCAGCCGGGTCTCGGCGCCCAGCGCCACCATCGGTCGCTTGGGCCCGCCGACGCAGCGCACCAGATGACCGGACTCCTCCATGGACTCCCTTTCGGCCAGGATGCCCTCCTGGTACATCGGATCGGTGGTGGAATGGTCGACGGTCCGGGTCAGGAAACGGTCGTCGCGGAAATGATACAGACGGCTGTCGCCGACGTGCGCCCAGTAGGCATAACCGTTCTGAATCAGGCAGGCCACGCAGGTGGTCCTCGGATGGCTGACGTTGATGCCCTGCTGCTTGGCCCTGCGATTGATGCGGGAGTGGGCGAGGGAGATCGACAGGACAAGAAATGCGGCCGGATCCTGGATGGTTGGGGACCGGACTTTCCCGAACGAGCTCATCATCGTGTCCACCACGGTCTGCGCGGCCATGTCTCCCGCGACATAGCCGCCCAGCCCGTCGGCGACAACCATCAGCACGGCGTTGTCGCGTTCGGCGTACGCCGCGCGGTCCTGATTCACGGAGCGGGAACCGGGCAGCGTGTGGTGAGAGATACTGTATTCCACTATCGGAACCACCCCCCGGCCGCGTCTTCGGACATCGTCCTGTTGCCGTCGGTCATCTTCGCCAGAAGCTCGTCGACACTGCGGGCGCGTCGTTTCTGGTCGAGCTCGGTGGCCCAGTCTATGGCCTCCAGCAGTTGGCGGCTATACCTGCGGGAGAACGTGCGCGTCAACGGCTGCAGCGAGTCCTTTTTCAGCCGCTCGGGCGCCGAGGACGGGCTCTTGCCGCTGACGCAGATGCGCATGGTCATGCCCAGGGAATAGATATCGCACCAGGGCCCCATGCCGCTTTCCGAATACTGCTCGGGCGCCGCGTAGCCGTGGGTAAGGGTCTGGACGCCGTGGTAGGTCGAGCCGGGCTCAACCTGCTGCACGGCGCCGAAGTCCAGCAGCAGGGGGACGCCGCTGGCGCGCAGCAGTATGTTCGCGGGCTTGATGTCGAGGTGCAGGAAATGACGGTCGTGCAGCTCCTTAAGGCCGCTCATCACCGGCGGAAACACGCTCAACATGAACCGCTCGCTGAGCCGGCCGCGCGACTTCCTGATGAAGTAGCGCAGGTCCCGGCCTTCCTCGAAATCCATCACCATGAAAACGGTGTCGTTCGCTCTGAAGAAGTTCGACACGTTGATGATGTTGGGGTGCTTCAGCTTCGCCAGGGCCATTCCCTCGCTGAAAAAGCGCTTCATGCCGAGATGAAAATGATTCTTGGCAGCGTCGGACCTTGGCCGGATTCGCCCCCCGGGAATGCGGACCACCAGCTCGTGGGGGAAATATTCCTTGATGACAACCTTGGACTGGGTCTTGATGTGGTAGGCAAGATACACGAAGCTGAAGCCGCCGCCGCCGATGACTTTCTCGACGCGGTAGCCCTCGAGCAGATAGCCGCGCTTCAGTGACTGATCAAGATCCGGCATTGGTATTGACTCAAACTTACGGCGAGGGCAAGGTGCTTCTGATTAGCGGCCCGGGACTTTTAAGCGTAATCCAACGGTGAATAATTTCAAGCCGGCGCGCCCACCGTCGGTCGGTGTTTCAACGAGCTCGAGGTATAGCACAATCCATGGCGAATAGCATGACGGCCTTTGCGCGGGAGACCGGCTCCGCGGAGTGGGGCACGGTGACCTGTGAGCTGCGCTCCGTCAATCACCGCTACCTGGAGATCAATCCGCGCCTGACGGATGAGCTTCGGCAGCTCGAGCCTCGCATCCGGGAGGCCGTCGCCGGACGGATCAAGCGGGGCCGGGTGGACTGTTTTCTGAAGGTCCAGACCCACGAAACCGCCCAGGATGACTTCGTGGTGGACCAGGATCTGCTGACCCGCGTAGCCAGGCTGGGGGGCGAAACGCTCAAGCAATTTCCCCACCTGGCGCCCCTGCCGGTGTCGGAGGTGCTGCGCTGGCCCGGCGTGGTCCAGGTGCGGGGGGTGGATTCCGAGGAGCTGAACCAGACGGCCATGGATCTCGTCGAGCGGGCCCTGGAGCGTATCGCCGCCGGCCGGGCCCGCGAGGGGGAACGCCTGCGGGCCATCCTGGAAGAACGGCTCGCCGAGGCCGCGGGGCTGGTGGAGGGCCTCAAAGCACGGGCGCCGGAGCTCATGCAGGCATTCCGGCAGCGCGTCGCCGAGAAGCTGGAGGACGCCGGCGCGAATCTCGACCCGGAACGCGTGGAGCAGGAGCTCGTGATATATGTTCAGAAATCGGACGCCACCGAGGAGATCGACCGCCTGCGTATCCATCTCGACGAGGTCCGGGAAGTCCTGGCGGCGCAGGGATCCATCGGCCGGCGGCTCGATTTCCTCATGCAGGAGCTGAACCGCGAGGCCAATACCCTGGGCTCGAAATCCTTCGACATGGAGCTGACCCAGGCCGCGGTGGACCTGAAAGTGCTGATCGAGCAGATGCGGGAGCAGATACAGAATATAGAATGAAAACGCGGGTGACGAGACAATGCTAATTCACTACAATGGACGCGAAGCCGCGCTGCTGAAGGCTCCCATGGCGCCGTTGCCGGCGGTTGGGCAGCGGCGGTGACCCGGGCGAAGCTGTTCATCATTTCCGCGCCCTCGGGTGCGGGCAAGACGACCCTGGCGCGCGGTCTCAACGACGCACTCCCGGATACCGCGTTTTCCGTTTCCCACACGACGCGCCCGCAGCGCCGCAACGAAGTCGACGGCGTGGATTATTACTTCGTATCGGAGCGCGAATTCCGTGGAATGGTGGACCGGGACGAGTTCCTGGAGTGCGCCAGGGTATTCGGCAACTGGTATGGCACCTCCAAGGCGGCGGTGCGCGAGCTGATGGAGCAGGGCAAGACCGTCCTTCTGGACATCGACTGGCAGGGCGCTCGCAAGGTGCGGAGCCGGATGCCCGACTGCGGAAGCATTTTCATTCTCCCGCCGTCAATGGCGGAGCTGGAGCGCCGGCTGCGGAGCCGGGGCCAGGACTCCGACGAAGTTATCCGGCAGCGAATGGAGCAGGCCCGCGACGAGATGCGGCACGCCGAGGAGTACGACTTCGAGGTGGTGAACGACGACTTTGACCGCGCTCTGCAAGAGTTGTGCGCGATAGTCTCCGGTGAACGAACAACCGCGGCTTCGTGTCAAATTGACTGAAAAGCCCATTGGCGAACGCCGAGGGCACATGTACCCATGGAGTAAGAAATGGCGAGAATTACTGTAGAAGACTGTCTGGACAACGTCGACAACCGGTTTCAGCTGGTGCTGGTGGCCACCCGCCGTGCCCGTCAGCTGGCCCTGGGCGCGGAGCCGATGGTGGACCTGGAAAACGACAAGCCCACCGTGCTGGCGCTGCGCGAGATTGCCGAAGGGCTGGTGACCCGGGATATCCTGGACGAGGAGCCCCCGCTGCAGATCGAGCCCGAAGCGCCGGACGAGTCCCGGGAACAGGCGCGCGCCGACGACCTGGATGCGCAGATTGCCGCGGCACTGGAGCCGGGTGAAATGATGGTTCCGGAGGACGATGACGAGCAGCCCGAAAGTGATGAAAGCGGAAATACTGCGGAGGAAGACGCTTAGCGGGGCCAGGCGTCTGGCGACCCGGGCGTCCAGCCGTCCGGCGAACGCGCTATGTGACTCACTTTCGGTATACCTCGATGACGAAGCCATCGGGGAAGTCTACAGGGCCTGCCAGTTCGGGGCGGACGCCCACCAGGGCCAGCGCCGCTCCAGCGGCGAGCCCTATATTCACCATCCCATCGCCGTTGCCGAGATCCTCGCGGAGCTGAAGCTCGACAGCCGCAGCATCATCGCGGCCGTCCTGCACGACGTCATCGAGGACACGGGCACCGACAAACACGCCCTGGCCAGGGAGTTCGGCGAAGATGTCGCCCTGCTGGTGGACGGGGTCAGCAAGATCGGCCAGCTCAATTTCGACAACAAGGAGCACGCCGAAGCCGAGAACTTCCGCAAGATGCTCATGGCGATGTCCCAGGACATCCGCGTGATACTGATCAAGCTTGCGGACCGGCTGCACAACATGCGGACGCTGGACCCCCTGCCCCCGGAAAAGCGCCGCGATATTGCCCGTCAGACCCTGGATATCTATGCGCCCATCGCCAACCGCCTGGGCCTGCACGAGTGGAACCGGGAGCTCGAGGACCTGAGTTTCCAGCATCTTCATCCCAAGCGCTACCGGGCCATCGCCAAGGGGCTCAAGAAACGCGACGGCAACCGCAGCTCGACCATCGAGAAGCTCCGCCTGGCCATCGCCGAGGAGCTGGCCCAATCGGGGCTGCAGGCCCGTGTAATGGGCCGCAAGAAGAATGTCTACAGCATCTACCGAAAGATGGTGGAGAAACGGAAGTCGTTCTCCGAGCTCTACGACATCTACGGCTTTCGCATCATCGTCAACTCCCTCGACGAGTGTTACCGGGCGCTGGGCATCATCCACAATCTATACAAGCCCATCCCCGGCCGTTTCAACGACTACATCGCCATCCCCAAATCGAACGGCTACCAGTCCCTGCACACCACGGTGTTCGGCGCTTTCGGCGAGTCCGTCGAGATACAGATCCGAACGGAGGACATGCACCGTATCGCCGAGGCCGGGGTCGCCGCCCACTGGATCTACAAGTCCGACGAGAAAAGCGGCGTCAGGCAGCAGCAGCTTGCCCGCCAGTGGCTGCTGGACCTGCTGGACACCCAGAAGGAGTCCGGCAGCGCGCGGGAATTCCTGGAGCACCTCAAGATCGACCTGTTCCCCGACGAGGTGTACGTTTTCACCCCCAAGGGGGACATCAAGAAGCTGCCCCGGGGCGCCACGGCGCTGGATTTCGCCTACGCGGTGCATACCGATGTCGGCAACCAGTGCACCGGGGCGCGCATCAACCGGGAGCTGGTCTCGCTTCCCACGGTGCTGAGCAACGGCGACCATGTGGAGGTCCTGACCGCCAGGAACGCCCACCCCAACGCCGCCTGGCTGAACTACACGGTGACCAGCAAGGCCCGGGCATCGATCCGGGCTTACCTGAAGAAGCAGCGCCGCAAGGAAGCAGTCAACCTGGGTAAGCGTCTGCTGAACAGCGCCATCAAGGACCGGCGGTACGGCCGCAGACGCCTGACGAACGAGGAAAAGCAGGCATTGCTCGAGGAGCTGAACCTGTCCTCGTGGGACGATCTGCTGGCGGACATCGGCCTGGGAAAGAGACTCGCCGCCATCGTCGCCAAGCAACTGCGGCCGCCCAAGCGCGGCGTCGCGGAGGACGAGAGCGACAGCGAGCCGCGGAGCTCCGCAGAACCCCTGGCGATCCACGGCGCGGAAGGCATGCTGATCAGCTACGCACGCTGCTGCACTCCGATTCCCCACGACCCGATTGTCGGCTTTTTCACCAGCGGCAAGGGGGTGGTGATACACACCGCGAACTGCCCGAACATCGTGGAGATGCGCAAGCAGCCGGACCGGTGGCTTCACGTGCGCTGGGCGGAGAACGTCAAGGGCGAGTTCGGGGTAAACCTGCGCATCGAGGTCAAGAATCAGCGCGGCGTGCTGGGCGAAGTGGCGACCCAGATCGCCGAGCAGGAATCGAACATCAACAATGTGCACGTCGAGGAAAGGGACGGGCGCACGTCCACCCTCAGATTCAATATCTCGGTCAAGGACCGCCTCCAGCTCGCCAACATCATGCGGGGCATTCACAACCTGCCGAAAGTCATGAAGGTGGTGCGCAGCAAGGGCTGACGCGCTGCCGGGACGCACACCTCGACTGAGTCACACCCTTAATACACCTCTCGCCAAGAGCGCCAAGAGCGCCGAGAACGCTGAGAACGGGACAAGTGCGGATTACAGTGCCAGGTGCCGGCATTGATTGTTGGCGGCAGTGCCCTGCATGGACCGGGAAGAGGTTTCGCCGGTACGCCGTGAATACGTCCCTGTAGGCTCCGCATTCGCTATCCCTGCGAATGAGGCCCGTCGAAACCTCTTCCCGGTCCATGCCCACGCGTCCAGGTGAAATTTCACAGTCCGGGCCAGGACTAGCAGAGGCTTCGCCGACGTATGGGGCTGCGTTGATCTTCGGCATCTCA
>JBEPXV010000006.1:0-18107 GCA_041641695.1 Gammaproteobacteria bacterium
ACACGCATCCCCGGTCCGGGAGTCGCGCTTTTGGCAACCTGTCGGGTGCGGCTTTCCGTTAACGGCTCACCAGCCGGTTGTTCCGCATGAACTGCCAGGTCCGGGTGATATGCAGGATATCGACCTCTTTCCTGATGTCCGCCGGGAACCCCTCGTAGGGCGCCGCCAGCTCCACGATGCGGCGGGCGGCGTCATCCAGTACCTTGTTGCCCGAGGACTTGATCATGTTGAGATTGTGCACCGTACCGTCCGGGTTGATGGCCACGTCCAGGACCAGGTTGCCCGTCAGGTTCTGGCGGCGCGCCTTCTCCGGGTAGTTCAGGTTGCCGACCCGCTCGACCCGGGCGCGCCAGGCTTCCATGTACTCAGCATACTTGTACTCTTTAGTGCGGGCGCTGAGGAACTTGCGCCGCGGCCGTTTCTGGTACTCCTGCCAGAACTGGGAGAGCTCGGCGCTCAGCTGCGCCCGCTCCCGGGCGAGCTGGTCGGTCTCGTCCGGGCCGGGCTCGCGGTTTGGCCGGGTATCCGGCTGCTCTTCCTGCGGCTTGCGGTCATCGATGGTCGCGGCTTCCTCCCGGTCCTGGGTCAGTGGCTGGTCCGGGGTTGGCTCGGGCGCCTGCGGCTCGCTGCGGGTCCGGGTCTGGGGGGCCGGTTCGGCGACGTCCGGGGACGGGTTCACCGGCAGCGGGGTACGCGCCACGACCGCCTCGTCCGTGTCGCCGCCGCCCTCCCGGTTCGCCTGGGCCAGGAAATCCGCTTCGTCCGGGGCCGTCTCGGAGCGGGTGTTGACGAGCGTGATGTCCAGGGTCGGCAGGGGGTCGTTGGAGCGCAGGTCCGGCACGGCAAAGCTGACCCCGAGAATGACGGTCATGTGCGCGAGCACGGAAACGAAGGCGGTCAGTCCCAGGCGGTCCGTCTTCGTGAAGCCGGGAATGTTCTCCGCCAGATCCACTATTCGGTCGGGTGCCTGCCGGTGAGCCTTTTCTCGATGGCATCCATGATACGGGCGCTGATGTTCACCGAGAAGTGTGCGTCCAGCTCGCGGATGCAGGTCGGGCTGGTGACGTTGATCTCGGTGAGATAATCGCCGATGACATCCAGGCCGGCGAACAGGATGCCCTTTTCCCGGAGCGCCGGGCCGACCTGGTCCGCGATCCAGCGCTCGCGGTCGCCGATCTCGCGGCCCTCGCCGGTGGCCCCCGCCGCCAGGTTGCCCCGCAGCTCGCCGGGAGCCGGCACCCGCGCCAGGACCCAGGGCAGCGGTTCGCCGTCCACCATGAGAATGCGCTTATCACCGGCGCGGATTTCCGGTATGTAGCGCTGCGCCATGACATAGCGGGTGCGGTGCCGGGTGAGGACCTCCATGACGACGCTGATATTCGGGTCCTGCTCGGTGACCCGGAATATGGATGCGCCGCCCATCCCCTCGAGCGGCTTGATGATAATGTCCAGGTGCTCCGCGAGGAACGCCCGCAGGTCCGAGTACTCCCGGGAGACCAGGGTCGGCGGCGTGCACTGGGGGAACCATGCGGTATACATCTTCTCGTTGGCATCGCGCAGGGCCGACGGCCGGTTGACCACCAGGGCGCCGCGCTGCTCCGCCCGCTCGAGTATATAAGTGCAGTATATGTACTCCAGGTCGAACGGCGGATCCTTGCGCATCAGGATGACGTCCAGCTCCGCCAGGGGGGTCGCCGACTGCGGGCCGAGCTCGAACCAGTGCTGCTCGTCCCGGAAAACCTTGAGCGGCCTGGCGCGGGCCGAGGCCTCGCCATCCCGGAGGCTGAGGTCGTTCATCTCCATGTAATAAAGCGACCAGCCGCGGGCCTGCGCTTCCAGCAACATGGCCAGGGTGCTGTCCTTGTAGACCTGGATGGACCCGATCGGGTCCATGACAACGCCTGCTTTCAGAGTCATCGCGGCGGCCCGGGGTCAGGCGCGGCGGGCCGATTTCAGCTCGGCAACCGGGGCGGCCGCCGCCAGCTGCTGCTCCCTGGCGGCCGCCAGGGCCGCCAGCCTCGCCACCACCCCGTAGGCATAGAACCGGTTGGCGCAGTCGTCGGGGCTCTTGGTCCTGTCAGGCCGGGAGCACGGCTCGGCGAAGGCCAGCGGCTCGAAGTGCATGCCGGGCGCATTGAGGTTCTCGTCGTGGGCGCGGCCGGTGTGAACCCGGTAGAAGCCGCCCACCACGAATCGGTCGATCATGTAGACCACGGGTTCGGCCACCGCGTTGTCCTCGCCCCAGGTCTCGAAGGTGTAAACCCCTTCCTGGACCAGTACATTGGTGACCGCGCCGCCGCCCTTGCCGCGCGCCATCTTGTTGCGCTGCTTGCGGTTCAGCTCGTGGATCTCTTCGGGGCCGCGGACCACCATGATATTCATGCCGTAGGTGCCGGAATCCGCCTTCACGAAGATGAACGGCTCCCGGTCTATGCCGTACTGCTCGTATTTCGACTTGATCTTCATGCGCAGCTCGGCGACGTTGGTTGCCAGGCAGTCTTCCCCCTCGCGTTTCTGGAAATCGATTTCTCCGCACTGGCGGAACTCCGGATTGATCAGCCAGGGGTCGATATCAAGCAGCTCGGCGAGCTCTCCGGCGACGGCATTGTATTGCTCGAAATGGATGGATTTGCGGCGCGTCGACCAGCCCATGTCCGGCGGTGGGGTGACGGGCTGCTGGATGTCGCGAAGGATATCCGGGAATCCGGCGCTCAGGTCGTTGTTCAGCAGGATGAAGCAGGGCGAGAACCCGTCGAGCGTCACCCGGCTGCCCTCGCGCCTGATGGGCTCGCGCAGCAGCGTGGCGCCGTCCGGCAGCGCCACGGGCTGCGGCTCGCGCACCGACTCGTCCAGCGTCCCGATGCGCACCGTGAATCCCGCCAGCTCCCAGACCCGGACCAGGCGCGCGATGCTCTGCCAGTAATACAGGTTGCGGGTATGGTCTTCGGGAATGATCAACACGCCGCTGCAGTCCGGCACCAGCCGTTCGGCGGCGCTTTGCACGGCCTGTATGCAAAGGGGCTCCACCTCCGGGCTGAGATTGTTGAAGCCCGCCGGAAACAGGTTGGTATCCACCGGTGCCAGCTTGAAGCCGGCGTTGCGCAGGTCCACCGAGGTGTAGAACGGGGCCGGCGTGCGCAGCCACTGGGCCCGGAACCAGCGCTCGATCTCGCCCTGGCTCGTCAGGAAGTGGCGTTCCAGGTCCTGCAGCGGGCCGGTAAGCGCGGTGGTAAGACGGGGTACGGCGGACGGGCTGTCTTGATTCATCGAGTCTGGATCCGAAAGAAGGGTTGCATGCTTTGTTGCCGCATTATATCCAGCCTGACAGCGACGCAGGCGTCGGGTTGACCGGCGGAACCGTCGGCCCGGCCGCGGCGCGCGGCCCGCTCCCGGGCCGGCGCCGGGCTCTGTCCGCGTGGACCAAAAGGGCGTATTATGCTAAAAAAATCAGCAACATATTCCCAATAGTCTGGGTCATATACCAAGATTCGGTGGCGGGCGTCAAAGCCGGGTAAAAGCATGAATGTTCGGGTTTTTCCGCCCGGCGCCTCAATGTGTCCGGCAAAATGTTCTATTCTAGTCAATATCGAGCGGGCAACCAGCGACGCGACTCCGGCGCGGGGCTGCGAATGAGCAGGTGCAGCACATGAGCGCAGTTAAAGTGATGGTCATCGACGACAGCAACACCATCCGCAAGTCGACGGAAGCGATTTTGTCGAAGGAGGGCTACGAGGTCCTGACGGCGGCGGACGGGTTCGAAGCCATGTCGATGATCACCGACAACCGTCCCGACATCATTTTCGTGGACATCATGATGCCGCGGCTCGACGGCTACCAGACCTGCTCGCTGATCAAGAACAACCGGCATTTCAGGAATACGCCGGTGATCATGCTGTCGAGCAAGGACGGCTTGTTCGATCGCGCCCGCGGGCGCATAGCGGGGTCCGACCAGCATATCAACAAGCCGTTTTCCAAAGAAGAACTGATTGGAGCCATAAATGAGCATGTCAAGACAGCCGAAATCCGGAACTGACAGCGGGGAGGGGCCATGGATGTAGGAACCATCCTGGTGGTGGATGATTCGCCTACCGATCTGCACTTACTGACCGGTTACCTGGAGAACAACGGATTCAACACCCTCAACGCCAGCAGCGGCGAGGAAGCGCTGCAGAAGGCCAGCGCCGAGCATCCCGACCTGATCCTGATGGACGTCGTAATGCCCGGAATGAACGGCTTCCAGGCCACCCGCTCGCTGTCGAGGAATCCGGAAACCCGGGACATCCCCGTTATCGTGGTGACGTCGAAATCCCAGGAGACCGACAAGATCTGGGCCATGCGCCAGGGCGCCAAAGACTTTGTCAGCAAGCCCGTGGACGAGAAAACGCTCATCGGCATGATCAGGAATCTGTGAGTCCGGTCCATGAGGGCGGTTCGTGGATGCGACCAGTGAAACCGGCCAGTCGGCGGTCCGTCGACTGAGGGGGCTGCAGTGAGCACCGACCAGCAGGAACCGTTCGAAGTACTGCAGCGAATGCAGCAGCAGGCTGCGGCGGCCGGCTATGTGCTGCCGGAGCTGACCCAGACCGAGGAACGCTGGCACGGGTTGGCGTTCGCGGTGGGGGAGGTGAGGCTGACGGCGGAGCTGACGGCGTTCACGGACATCGTCGACTGCGGCGCCATCACCCCCGTTCCGCGTACCCGGGAATGGGTGCGCGGGCTCACCAACGTGCGTGGGACCCTGTATTCTGTGGTGGACTTCGCGCAGTTTCTGGGCTATCCCCGCATCAACACGGACACAGAAGGCAAGCTGCTCGTCATCAACGACAGCGATCTGGGCTGCGCCCTGCTGGTCAATTCGGTTCTCGGCATGCGTCGCTTCGACCAGGAAAAGGAGTACCGGGACGCGGAAATGATGGACAGCCCGGTGCGGCCTTTTGTCAGCCACGCGTATGTGCAGGATGAGCAGTTTTGGGGGGTGCTCGATACGTCCAGGCTGACGGCATCGGACGAGTTTGGAAGCGTCGAGATCGACAACTAAACAGTCAGTTATAAATGGGTTTGCGAGGTAAAGCGGGATGGCGACGGCACAAGATTCGATGAACGAGAACTTGAATACATCGCGGCGCGGCGCGCCGCCGCCGCTCGGGGCCGGCGACCCGCTGGACATGGTCATCGAAGCGGACAAGGCCGGCGCGCCGGCGCCGGCCCGACAGCCGGGCTCCCGTTCCACCGTGGGCCTGCCCGTCATCATTACCGTGGTCATCGCGTCGATTATCGGCCTGGTGGTGTTCCAGACCCTGGAGAGCCGGCGCAGCACCGGTCAGGCGGAGTTCGTGGAGCGGGCCTCGAGTCTGTTGATGTTGTCCCAGAGTATTGCCAAGGACGCCCGTCAGGCGGCACTGGGCGAGGCCGGGGCATTCGATTCGCTGCGCCAGTCCAGGGAGCAGTTCGCCAGCGTGGTGAACACCCTGGACCAGGGCGACCCGGCGATGAATATGCCGGCCACGCCGGCGGCCAACCGGGATGCGTTCGAGCAGGTCCAGGGGCTGTGGGACCGGACCCGCCGCAACGTCGACGCCATCCTCGACCAGGAGCCGTTGCTGCTGACGGCGAACGAGTCCGTCGAGCGGATCAACCAGCTCGCTCCGGCGATGCTGGCGCGGGCGGACGAAGTGGTGGAGGCGGTGATCCGGGAAAGCGGCGACCCGGAATTGATCAACCTTGCCGGCCGCCAGCGCACCCTCAGCCAGCGCATCGCCTCCAACATCAATGTGTTCTCCAAGGGCGGCAGCGGGGCGTCGATGGCGGCGACCCAGTTCGGCAAGGACACCAACACATTCGCCCAGACCATGGAACAGCTGCGCGCCGCCACCGGGCCGGCCGTGCACGCCAAGCTCGATGCCCTCGAGCAGACATTTGCCGAGTTCCAGGGCAGCGTCAACGCGATTCTCGAGACTGTCGCCGAGTTCTTCGTGGCGCAGCGCGCCTCGCAGGCGGTTCTGGACGACAGCAACGCGCTGCTCGATGCCTCGGAGGCCCTGGTGTCCGGATTCGGGCAGACCGGCGGCGTCCTGCAATACCTGCCGTGGGTGTTCGGCGCCATCGCGGTGCTTGCGCTGTTCTGGCTCGGCCGAATCCTGGTTACCGAGGCGCGCCAGCAGGCGGAAGTCAGCGCCGAGCAGAACCGGGAAACACAGGATGCCATTCTCAAACTGCTCGACGAGATGGGCAGCCTCGCGGACGGCGACCTCACCATTGAGGCCGAGGTGACCGACCAGATTACCGGCGCCATCGCGGACTCCATCAACTTCGCGGTACAGGAGATGCGGGACCTGGTGGCCCGGATCAACACGGCCACCGCTCAGGTGACCAGTGAGTCGGAATCGACGGCCAATATCGCCCGCGAGCTTTCGCGGGCCAGCGCCGTCCAGGCGGACGAGATCACCAAGACCACCTCCCAGGTCCAGGCGATGTCGAGCTCCATGCAGGAGATGTCGGGCGATGCACGGCGTTCCGCGGAAGTCGCCCAGAGCTCGGTCGACGTCGCCAAGCGAGGCGCCCAGGCGGTGCGCGACACCATCCGGGGCATGGACGACATGCGCGAGCAGATCCAGGAAACCTCCAAGCGCATCAAGCGCCTTGGCGAGAGCTCTCAGCAGATCGGCGAGATTGTCAGCCTCATCGACGACATCGCGGAGCAGACCAACATTCTGTCACTGAACGCGTCGATCCAGGCCGCCATGGCCGGCGAGGCGGGACGCGGCTTCGCGGTGGTGGCGGACGAGGTGCAGAGGCTGGCAGAGCGCTCCGCGGAGGCGACCAAGCAGATCTCCACGCTGGTTAACAACATTCAGGCGGATACCAACGAAGCCGTGACTTCAATGGAGCACGCTACCCAGGGAGTGGTGGACGGTACCCGCCTGGCGGACAGCGCCGGCCAGGCGCTCGGCGAGATCGAATCCGTGTCCGAGGAATTGTCCCGGCTGATTACCGGCATGGCGGATACCGCCGAACGGCAGTCCGAAGAGGCGACCACGGTATCGGACCGCATGACATCGATCCGCGACGTCACCCACAAGACATCCCAGGGCGCGCAGGCCACGGCGCAGTCCATCGGCAAACTTTCGGAGCTGGCCCGTGAGCTCCAGGATTCCGTATCCGGCTTCAAGCTGCCGGCCTAGCAGGCACTGCCGACCGTATTCCAACATGAGCGCCAGCACTTATATATTCGGAGTCGGGGTTGCGCGGCGGCGCGCATCCCGGTTTCATTGAACCCATGGCTGTGAACCACCGGTACAGGGAACACCGGGGCCGCGCAGACTGCATGTTTTCCGGTACTCATGAGCACGCCCAACCGCGTTGACACCAGCACCCTTGGGTGGGTGAAGAACGAGATCGAGCAGACACTCGGGCAGGCCCGGGAAGCGCTGCAGCGATACGTCGACGCGGGCGATGACCTGACGCCCCTGCGTCTGTTCGCCAACAACGTGCACCAGGTTGCCGGAACTCTCCAGATGGTCGAGCTGGACGGCGCCGCCCAGCTCGCCCAGGAAGCCGAATCCCTGGCGTCCGCGATGGTTTCCGGCAGAATCGACGGCGAGGACAGCCAGGCGGCGAACGAGCTGCTGGGGGAGGGACTGGACCGGCTGTCCAGCTACATGGAGCGCCTGGCCCGGGGACATCCGGACCGCCCGGTCGACAACGTCGATATGATCAACGCGCTGCGCCGCGCGCGCCGCGCCGAGGCACTGGAGCCTTACTCGTTGTTCCATCCGGATCTCGCGGTGTATCCGTCGCGGGACACGCCCGCACCGGAGCTGGACGGCGATCGCTATGCCGAGCGCGTCCGCGAGCTGCGCCGCACCTATCAGATGTCGCTGCTCAAGTGGCTGCGCGGACAGGATCCCGACCAGTCGTGGCAGGGCCTGGCCGATACGGTGGCCGAGTTGTTCGATCTGTCGCGATTCCAGGTGTCCATGCAGTTGTGGTGGGTGGCGCGCGCCTACCTCGACGTTCTCCGGGAGACCGAGCTCGGCCGCGACGATCCGAGAAAGCATCCTCTGGCCCAGCTGGATCAGGTCATGCGCAAGCTGGCCGAGGACAGCGAGGCGGCGATCGCCCGGGAAGGATCGGAGAATCTCGTTCGCTACATGCTGTACCACATCGGACGCAGCGAGGTGCGCACCGAGACCGCGCAATCCGTGATCCAGCTGTTCGACCTGGACATGCTGCTCGGTACCGGGCCGGAACCCCCGGCGCTGCCCGAATCCGGCGTGCTGCAAGCCCTCCGGGACCGGACCATGGAGCCGCTGCGCGCCGTGCAGGGCGCGCTCGACGAATACTCGCGCGCGGGCCGGGCGGACGACGCGTTCACCGCGTCCGAGGGACAGTTGAACGACGTCGCCGAAGCGGCCCGGGAAGCGGGCGTCGACGAGCTGGCAGACCTGGCTTCCGGGGTTCGTGACCTGTTGTTCGGCGACCAGGCCGTCAATCATTCCGAGGAGGCGCTGCTGTCCGCGGCCCGGGCGCTGTTGTTCATCGAGCAGACCCTGGCGCATCCCGGGGAAGTCGGCAATGACTGGCCGCAGGAGGCAGGATCCGCGATCGATGAGCTGGCCGCTTATGCCGATGCCGGCGGGCCGAGCATGGCCATCGAAAGCCGGGAGATCGATACCCATGCCCTGGATGCCCAGGAGCTCAGGCGCCTGGTCCACGCCGTCGCGGGCCCGATCGAGGACAACCTCAAGGAAGCGGAACAGAACCTGGAGCGGTTCGCCAGGGATGCGACCGATACCGACAGCCTGGGCGCCGTAGTGGATTCGCTGCAGCAGGTGCACGGAGCGGTGCGGATGCTGGGGCAGCACCGGCTGTGCGACCTGCTGGAGCTGGCGATCGGGCAGCTGCGGACGATCATGGCCGGCGACACGTATGCTACCGACCCGCTGATGGACGCCCTGGCGGTAACCATCGGATCCACCGACGCGTACGTGCGGGGCATGGAACGCGACACCCCCAATATCGACACTCTCCTGAGCCGCGCCATGCAGGAGCTCGAGGAGGCGGTCGCCGAAGACACGGCGGCCACGGTCGACCCGGGCTCGACGCTGAATCAGATCCAGGACTCCTTCGATGTATGGGTCGCGGACAACGCGGACTACGAGGCATTCCGTACCCTGCGCCGCAGCCTGCGCGATATCGGCGCCCTGGCCCATGACCGGGGCGAGCTGAGCCTGCAGCGCATCGCCCAGGAGATGACCAACCTCGTGGATATCGTCATGGATGACCCGAGCTTCATGTCCAGCGAGGTCGAGGAGACACTGCGGCGGTCGCTGGCGACACTGAGAGAGCTGGCTGCGCCGCTGGAAGGCCCGGCAGCGCCGCAGCCAGTGGGTGATCAAAGCAGTGTATCCGTCGAGGCGCCGCAGGAGGTCGACGGCAGCGCGGGCGCGGAAGACGTGCAGCAGGACGAAGCAGAAGACGATGACGACATCGTTCGGGAGACGTTCGCCGAGGAGGCGGCCGAATGCCTGCAGGCCGTCGGCGCCGGGCTGGCGGCGCTCGCCGGCAACCATGACGACGAGGAAACCCTCACGGACGTGCGCCGCAGCTTCCATACCATCAAGGGCAGCGGCCGCATGGCCCGGGCACGCGATATCGCGGAGCTCGCCTGGGTCGTCGAGGACGTGCTGAACCGATGCCTGGGCGGGACCATCCCCATGTCCCGGCAGGTCCTGGATTTCGTCGACGGGGCGCGGGTCCAGCTCACCACCATGTTGGAAGCCGGGCTGGATAGCAGCACCGACCTGCAGTCATGGCGGGACCGCGCGGCCGCGTTGCAGCGCCAGGACGAGGGGTTCCTTCCGGAGCCGGAACCGGTGTCACTCCAAATCGAGACTGTGGACGACGAACCAGAGGCTGCGCCGGCCGCCCGGGAGCCGGCCGCGGCGCCGGAGCCCGGCGCCGCCGCGGAGAACGACGAGCCGCCGGCGTCCGGGAGCCGGGCGGTCGATGACACGCCCGCGCTGGAGAGTCTCGACGATCTCGGTGACCAGGGCCACAAACTGGCAGCCGAAGCGAAAGCGCGGGAAGGCGCCTCGCCGTTCTCCGACGACGAAGTCATCACGATATTCTCGAAGGAAGCTCTGTCCCATATTGCCGCCATCCGGGCAGTGATCGACGAGTGCAAGCGCCAGGGAAGCGCGGTCATCAGCGACCCGCTGCTACGCGCGGTGCACACCCTGCAGGGCAACGCGCGCTCGTTGCACCTGGTAGAGATGTCCGAGGCCTACAGTGCCCTGGACAGTGCCCTCAATACCCGGGTCTCGCGCGGCGCCCGGCTGCGCGCGCCGGAAATGCCGTTGCTCGACTCGCTGCTGGTATCGACCGCCAAGGTTCTGGACCATCTGAACCGCGACAAGCGGTTCCCCGAGGTCGTTCGCCAGGAGCTAGCCGAAATCGCCGAGCGGATCGAGGAATCCTGGAACGACGGCGGGGGAGGCGCAGCCGGGGAGTCGGGCCCTTCCGGGGGGCTGGAGTTGGTGTCGGACTTCGTTTCCAGCGACGGGCGGGACGATGGCGGCGAGCCGGGCCGGGCCGGCAGTGTTTTCGATGAGCTGGCCGATACCGCCCGGAGCGCGGCTGAGTCCGGCGACGGTGGCGACTCACCGGAGCCCGCCGCGCCCAGACCGGTGCCGGAGACGGTCGAGGCGGTGGAAGACACCGCGGCTTCCGTCGAGTCGCCGGCGAATGACGACCCGGCGGTCGACGGCGGCCTGAAGGACGTCTTCATCGAGGAAGCCTCGGATATCCTGGGGCGATTGGAATCGACGCTGCAGCAGGGGCGGCAATCCGGCGTGGATACGGCGCTCGAGAACACGCTGAAGCGGGATCTGCACACCCTCAAGGGCAGCTCCCGGGCAGCGGGGCTGCAGGCTATCGGTGATCTCAGCCACGACGCGGAAACCATGGTCGAGAACGTCGCTCGCTCCGGAGACTCCCCCGGCGATCTGCTCGAGGTCCTGGAGGAAGTCCACGACACCCTGGCCAACATGGTGCAGAGCCTGGAGACGGGGTCAGTGGCAACACCGGATCCGGAGCTCGTTCAGCGCCTGCGAGGGGCCCTGCACGAATTGGCGCCGTCCAAGGGCGGGTCTGCGGGGGAGTCGGCCGCAGGCACGGCCCTGATTCCGGAGGAGCCCGCGGCGGATGCCGTGATGGAGGCGGCCGAACCGGCCGGGCCCGATGATCCGCCGGCGGGTGACGCGCCCCGGGCCACGGGCGGGCGAAGCACCGTTCGCATTCAATCCAACGTGCTGGACAAGCTGGTGAACTACGCCGGCGAGGTCAGCATATCGCGTGCCCAGATCGAAGAGCAGCTCAGCGGGCTGAAGGGCAATCTCAACGAGCTGCGGGCCAATGTCGCCCGTTTCTCGGACCAGGTGCGGGAGCTGGATATCCAGGCCGACACGCAGATCCGCTCGCGGGTGGCCGAGGAGCAGGTATCCGAAGCGGGCCATGATTTCGATCCGCTGGAGATGGACCGATACAGCCGGCTCCAGCAGTTGTCGAGGAGCCTGTCGGAAAGCGTTGATGACCTGGTCACGATCCAGACAGGCCTGAACCGGTTCGCGGCGCAGACCGAGGGCGTTCTGTCGCAGCAGGCGATGTTGAACAGCGAGCTCCAGGACGGCCTGATGAGCGCCCGGATGGTGCCGTTCAACACGCTGGTGCCGCGCCTCAGGCACCAGGCCCGGCGAACCGCGCGGGAGCTCGGCAAGGACATCGATTTCAGCGTCGGCGGCGGCGAGCTGGAGGTGGACCGGAACATCCTGGACCAGATCAGCGAGGCCCTCGAGCACATGATCCGCAACTCGCTGGACCACGGCATCGAGCCCGCCGAGGCGCGCACCGCCGCCGGCAAGCCGCCGCGCGGCCACCTGCGCATCGACTGCCGCCAGGAGGGCAACGAGGTCCTGCTCAGCTTTTCGGACGACGGCGCCGGCCTGGACGTCGAGCGCATCAAGCACCGGGCCGTGGAAGCCGGGCTGCTGGCTGCGGATTCGGACCTCACGGATGACGAGGTCATCCAGCTCATCGTGCTGTCCGGATTCTCCACGGCGCAGTCGGTGACTCAGCTCTCAGGCCGGGGCGTCGGCCTGGACGTCGTCAACGACGCGGCGCGCCGCCTGGGCGGCAGCCTGACCCTGGACAATCGTCCCGGGGAGGGCGTCAGCTTCCGGCTTCGGCTGCCCCTGTCCCTGTCGATTACCCAGGCGATGTTCGTGCGCTGCGGCGGGCAGCGTTTCGCCATCCCGCTGGGTGTGATCGAAACCGTGCTGAAGACCGAGCCCGAGAACCTGGCGGCCACTTCCAAGGACGGCGACCCGCTGTTCAGGCACGACGACCGCGTCTACACGCTGATGGACCTGACCGCCGCGCTGGGACTGGAGACGACCACCGTCGACAAGCGCGTGCCGATCCTGCTGGTGCGGATGGGCGCCCGCGAGGTCGCGGTGCGGGTGGACGAGCTGATCGGCACCGACGAAATCGTGGTGAAGCAGCTCGGCGATCATCTCGGCCGAATGTCCGGTATCAACGGCGCCACCATCACCGGCGACGGCAGTGTCGTGGTGATCCTGGATCTGGCCGCGCTGTGGCTCGCCCAGGAGCGCCTCCCCGCCTTCCGTCACGAGACCGCCTCCGACAGCGACGCCCCGCCGCGGGTCATGGTGGTCGACGACTCGCTCACGGTGCGCAAGGTCACCGGGCGCAACCTCGGCCGCCATGGCATGGAGGTGAGCATGGCCCGGGACGGCGTCGATGCGCTGGAACAGCTGGCCAAGGGCGTGCCGGACGTGATGCTGGTGGACATCGAAATGCCGAGGATGGACGGCTACGAGTTGATGACCCGGCTTCGCGAGGAAGTCAATTACCGGGATATTCCCGTCATAGTGATCACCTCCCGGGCCGGTACCAAGCACCGCGAGAAAGCCATGGAGCTCGGAGCCAGCGCGTATCTCACCAAGCCCTACCAGGAGCGGGACCTGCTCAAAGAGGTCAGCGCGCTGCTGCCCGGGGCGGCGCAGGCGACGGTTCAGTGACGCGGTCACCCATGGATGCCTGAAACAAGGGTCTACCTGCGGTTACGCGAGGGCGCATTCACCTACCTGCTCGCCACGGACCGGACGGCATCGATAGAGCACCGCGACAGCGGCGCCTTCCAGCCGGTCGATGACGCCGGGTCGCCGTTGGCCGCGTGGCAAGTCTCCGGCGATACCCGCATACCCGTGGTACGGCTGGGGCGCCTGATGCAGACGCGCGCCGGGAAATGGGAATATGGCATTCTGTTGCCGGACGGCGCCGACCGCATCGGACTCGCGGCCGAGCATGTCGGTCTGGTCCCCGCCACCGAGCAGCCCGCCGTCCAGCCGTTCAACCCGGCGGGCTGCGCTCTGGCGGACGGGCCGGTGATCACCGGCTTGTGTCGGGACACCGAGCCGGCGCACCTGGTGCTCGATGCGGCGCGCCTGGCGCGCGCCCTGCGCCGCGCGGCGGGGGCATAGTGTACCCCGCCACTGATATTGCGACATTCAGGGCGTTCCTGAGCCGTCAGGGGCAGGCGCGCTCCGCAGTGAATGGCCCGGCCCTTTACAAGGAGCGCAACGCACCCATGGCGGTTCAGGGGCGCTCCCGCAGGGCGGCCCGCAAACAGCGCCGCCGCAAGCCGCCGTCGCCGGGCTCCGGCGCGTCCCCGGGTTGGGCTGGATGTGTCCCCGCTTTGCGGGCCGCTGGATGGTGCAATATCAGTGGCGGGGTGCACTAGGCGGCATGGCATCGATTCCCGGTCTCATTGTCCCGACCGAGTCCGCCACACTGGTGGTGCCCGCGGCGACCGTGGCCGAGGTCGTCGCCAAGCCCGCGGACCTCAAGCCCCTGCCCGCCGCCGCGCCCTGGGTGGCAGGTTACTTCCGCTGGAGAAATTGTCCCGTAACGTTGGTATCATTCGACCGCATCGCGGCGGGGCGGGAGAGTCCGGATTTTTCCCGGGTGTGCGTATTTCATCCGCTGCCGGGCCGTCCGTCCTTCGACTATTTCGCGATCATCATGAAGGGTGAGCCGCGCAGCGTCGAGATATCGGATGCGGCCGACGCCGGCACGCCTCCCGCGATTCTGTCCGAGCGGTTCGTGTCGGGGGCCGTGCAGGTCGACGGCCGGACTCTTATCATTCCCGATTTCGGCGCCCTGAAAGCGGCGTTCTATCCCGGCAACGGTACATAAAGGGGGCAATTCGCGGTTCAGTGTCAGCTGTCAGGAACTTATGTCGATGAATGATGCCGGCGACCCATCGCTGGAATGGCTGACGGCGCTGGTGCGGGACATCGGCCGGGAAGTCCTGTGCGATTCGTGCCGGCACGAGGAGAGCACGGCGAAGCGCGACGGCAGTTACGTCACCGACATCGATCTGGCCGTACAGCAGAACATCCAGGAAGCCCTGCGAGGGGCGTACCCGGACATTCCGTTCGTCGGCGAGGAAACGCCCGAAGCGGAGCGAGGCAGGATCATGCGCTCCGGCGCCCGGCGCGTGTGGTGCGTGGACCCGCTGGACGGCACGACCAATTTCACCTCCGGGCTGCCGTTCTACGGGATCTCGCTGGCGCTCCTGGAGGACCGTGTGCCGGTCCTGGGCGTGGTGTTCGATCCCAACCGGGACGAGTGCTTCAGCGCCCGCGCCGGCGGCGGCGCCTGGCTGAACGGGCAGCGGCTGCCGGGTGCGCCCAAGCGCTCGACGGCCCACTGCGTGGCCTGCGTGGACTTCAAGCGCCTGCCGCGGACGGTGGCCGAGCACCTGGTGGCTCAGCCGCCTTTCAAGTCCCAGAGAAACCTGGGCGCCTGTGTCCTGGAGTGGTGCTGGCTCGCCGCGGACCGCTTCCAGCTTTACCTGCACGGCGGACAGCACCAGTGGGATTATGCGGCCGGCAGCCTGATCCTGCGGGAAGCGGGGGGCAGCGCGGTGACGCTGGAAGGCGTCGAGGTGCCCGGCGCGGGCCTGTACCTGAACCGGAAAGTGTCCGTGGTGGCGGCCAGCCATCCGGACATGCTCGAGGAATGGTGGTCCTGGATCACGGATCGCGCCGATCTGTACACTCTGCTGGTCCACCGGAACACCGCCACCTGACACCAGCAGCGGTCTGCCGGGCCGTGCGCCCGGCGTGTCTGAAACGATTATCGAGGGGAAACATTTCATGTCCGCCAGGGCAGAGCAAGCAATTGACAGACGAACGCTGGCCAACGCGATCCGGGCTTTGAGCATGGACGCCGTCCAGAAGGCCAACTCCGGCCATCCAGGCATGCCCATGGGCATGGCGGATATCGCGGAGGTTCTCTGGAACGACTTCCTGTGTCACAACCCGGCCAACCCGGACTGGGACAACCGCGATCGGTTCATCCTGTCGAACGGGCACGGGTCGATGCTTCACTACTCCCTGCTGCACCTGACCGGCTACGACATGCCGATGTCGGAGCTCGAGCGGTTCCGGCAGCTTCACTCCAGCACGCCCGGGCACCCGGAGTACGGCGACGCGCCGGGGATCGAGACCACCACCGGCCCGCTGGGACAGGGGTTGGCCAATGCCGTGGGCATGGCGCTGGCCGAACGGGTACTGGCGGCGCATTTCAACAGGCCGGGCCACGCGATCATCGACCATCATACCTATGTGTTCATGGGGGACGGCTGCCTCATGGAAGGCATCTCCCACGAGGCCTGTTCCCTGGCGGGCACCCTCGGGCTCGGCAAGCTGATCGGGTTCTGGGACAACAACGGCATCTCCATCGACGGCGACGTGGCCGGCTGGTTCACCGACGACACCGCGGCCCGTTTCCGCGCCTACGGCTGGCACGTGGTCGACGACGTGGACGGCCACGATCCCGATCGGGTCAGGCAGGCGATCGAGGAGGCCCGTGCGGAAACCGCGCGGCCGTCGTTGATCTGCTGCCGGACCATCATTGGTTGGGGCTCCCCCAACAAGCAGGGCACCGAGGCTACCCACGGCGCGGCACTGGGCGAGGACGAGGTGGCCCGGGTCCGCGAGACCATCGACTGGCCGTATCCGCCTTTCGAGATTCCCGCGGATATCTACACGGCGTGGAACGCCCGGGAAGACGGCGCCGCGGCGGAACGGCAGTGGCGGGAGGACTTCGATCGGTATCGCGCAGCGCACCCGGACGAGGCCCGGGAGCTCGAGCGGCGCCTGGCGGGGGAGCTCCCCGCGGCCTGGAACGGCGCCGTGGGCGACTGCATCGCCGCGGCCGGCGAGGCGGCCAGGGACGACGCGACGCGCAAGTTCTCCCAGGCGTGCCTGAACGCCTGTGGGCCGGTCCTGCCGGAGCTGCTCGGAGGCTCCGCCGATCTGACCGGCTCCAACAACACCACCTGGTCCGGCTCGGTGGCGGTCTCCGCCGCGCAGCCGGACGGCAACTACATCTATTTCGGCGTCCGCGAGTTCGCCATGTCCGCCATTATGAACGGCATGGCGCTGCATGGCGGGTTCATACCCTACTCGGGGACGTTCCTGGTGTTCTCCGACTATGCGCGCAACGCGGTGCGCATGGCGGCGCTGATGGGGGTGCGCAACATTTTCGTGTACACCCACGACTCCATCGGCCTCGGCGAGGACGGGCCCACGCATCAGCCGGTGGAGCATGCCAGCTCGCTGCGACTCATACCCAACATGTCCGTATGGCGGCCCTGCGACGGGGTCGAGACCGCCGTGGCCTGGCAGGCCGCAATCGAGCGCCGGGACGGCCCCACCAGCCTGCTGCTTTCCCGCCAGAAGCTGGCCCATCAGGCGCGCACGCCGGAGCAGACCGGGGCCATTGCCCGGGGCGGCTACGTGCTCGTCGACAGCGACGGCCCCCCGGAGCTGATCATCATCGCCACCGGCTCGGAAGTCGAGCTCGGCGTGCAGGCGGCGAAACGTCTTGCCGGCCGGGTGCGTGTGGTGTCGATGCCGAGCTGCGACGTGTTCGACGCCCAGGACGAGCAGTACCGCGAAGCGGTCCTCCCGGCGGCCGTGGACAAGCGGATCGCCATAGAAGCCGGTGTCACGCCCCTGTGGTACAAGTACGTGGGCGGGAACGGTAGAATCATCGGCCTTGACCGGTTCGGCGAATCCGCACCGTACGCCGACGTGTTCGAGTACTTCGGCTTTACGGTGGAGCACGTCGTCAGGATCGTCGGAGAAATGCTCGGCGAGTAGTCCGCCCTGCCGATCGCAACGGTGCCGGGCGAGGGACCCGGCCGGCACGCAGCCCGCGGTGCGGTGTCGCCGCCGGGAACCTGATCAGAGCTTCCCCCGGCTCATGCGCGGTGCCAGGCAATGACAATTACGCAAACCATAGAATCGAGGGTTCTTCAATGACAATCAAGGTCGCAATCAACGGTTTCGGACGGATCGGGCGGAACGTGTTCCGGGCGATGTACGAGTCCGGACAGCAGGGTGATTTCGATGTGGTCGCCGTGAACGACCTGGGCGATGCCCACACCAATGCGCACCTGCTGCAGTACGATACCGCCCACGGCCGCTTCGGCCAGGAAGTCACCGTCGAGGGCGACTCGTTCCGCGTGGGCGATGATACCGTCAGGGTGCTGGCGGAGCGTGATCCGGGCCGCCTGCCCTGGGGCGATCTCGGCGTCGACGTGGTGCTGGAATGCACCGGCCTGTTCACCAGCAAGGAAAAGGCGAGTGCTCACCTCGCCGGCGGGGCCGGCAAGGTGGTGATCTCGGCGCCCGGCGGCGGTGATGTGGACGCCACGGTGGTATATGGCGTCAACCATGACGTGCTGCAGCCGGAGCACACCGTGATATCCAACGCCTCCTGCACGACCAACTGCCTGGCGCCCACGGTGAAGCCGCTGCATGACGAGATCGGTGTGCTGGGCGGGCTCATGACCACGGTTCACGCGTACACCAACGACCAGGTGCTGACCGACGTCTATCACAAGGACCTGCGCCGGGCCCGCTCCGCAACCCAGTCGATGATCCCCACCAAGACCGGCGCCGCGGCCGCCGTGGGCCTGGTGCTGCCGGATCTGAACGGCAAGCTCGACG
>JBEPXV010000007.1:0-18059 GCA_041641695.1 Gammaproteobacteria bacterium
GACGATGATTGTGCCGTAGCTTTCCCCCGTATCATCGTCGTGGTGCTCCATGCCCTGGAGATCCTCGTGGCCGATGAGATTTTCCTCCGCTTCGCTCTGAGTCAGCACCACGACATGGACATGGTGGTCCGTGCGTTGATCCTCGAAGATCGACGACTCGCCTACGATTCCGTTATCCAGTGCGTAGTCAAAGCCGTCATAACTCGAGGTACGTGAGCGACGGCCGCCGGGATCGGGCCCATTGTAGCTGCTCAGGGACTCGTTCAGCGTTCGCCCCACCGCGTTCCCCTTCTGCAGCCGATCACCAAGGCCGACGTCGTCGCCTATCGTCGAACCGGCGTTTCCGGCGAGGCCTTGCAGATTGTCTTCGGTGGGGCTCCCGCCTTCGAGCCTGCCGGCGAGGTCTTCCTTGAGGCTCTCACCGAGACCTTCCCGGATCTGCGGCCGGACCGCCAGGTCCTTCACGTTGGGAGCGGCCAGGTCTTTTTTGAGCCCGGCGCCCGGAGCGATCCGCAGGCCGTTGCCCCCGGTGTCCACGACACCCGCGGTCGCTCCGGCCTTCAGGGGGTTCGTGCCGGCCGTCTCCGGAATCTTGTCGGTCGGTTTCAGCCCTTTGGCAACGGGCCGGGCCGGCGGGTTGACCAAATCCTTTCGCAGGGACGGATTCGGCGTTCCGGGCTGCTTGATCGCGGCCCGTTTCGCGGGTTTTGGTGTCTTTCCGGCCCCGGGGGCCGCCGGCAGCTTGCGGAGCTGCCCGCTTCCGGGCTTGGCGAGCTTCTTCGGCTGATTCGCGGGCTTGATCCGCTTGGCCTTCCTGGGCTTTGGTGCCGCCTTCTTGGGCTTGTCGGGCGCGGCCTTGGGCTTAAGCTGTATCTTCTTCATCTTCTTCGGCTTTTCGGGCGCGGCCTTGGGCTGGAGCTGTATCTTCTTCGGCTTTTCAACCGCGCCGACGTCCTGCTTCTTGAGCTGCAGCTCCGCGCCGGCCGCATCCCCCCGCGGCATGCTCAAGAGCATCGCGCCGGACACGATCAGACCCAGGGAAAAGAAAACGGCCCCGGCCCTCACCATCGTGCCGCGTGGCCGCGTATCTCGATGTTTCATTCCAAACCCCCGGTATTCTGTATTGCTTTGTATTGCGCCGTCACCGGTCGCGTCAGGCGGCTCTCCCGCCGGGGGCCGCCCGCCGGGACGCTTTCCCGATGTTGAGCCTGTCGCCCGGCTGAGGCACAATTCATTAAAATCGATGCTGGCGAGCCACACACCCCACGAACAACAATCAATACGCGTGCGCCAGCCGGTCGATTCGATCGCCCCGATTACATTCAGCACCAAGCTAACACGGGCGAAATAACCGGTTCCTCCCCCCTCATGAGGAGAAAACGCAGCAGCGGAAGATTGCTGCTGGGGACAACACAATGACAAAGAACCCGGGTCGCCAGAGCGCAGAGAAATACCTGCAGCAGGTGTGCAGCCTGGGCCTGCAATGGCAGCAGGTCATGCCGACCATTCTGGAGACGCTGCACGATATCGTGCCGTCCTACGGCAATACGTTTCTCGCCGCCAATCCGCACGGCGACGTGGTCGACATCTACGACGAGAGTCCGGATGCCCCGTCAATCCTGCCGGTTTACGCGGACTCTTTTCTCAATCGCAAGGAGCGGGAAGTCTTCGTGGGCTGGCGCAATGCAGGGGACTTCCGGTCTGCCGTGGACTTTGACCGGCTGATGACCGTCGACCGCCCGCGCTTTCTGCGGCACGCGTTCTATCACGAGGTTCTCAAGCCGGTCGGCTTCTTCTACGGGGCGCACGTAGCGCTTCGGGAGGGCTCGGAGCTGCGGGGGTACGTGCAGTTCAAGCGCAACAAGCGCGGCGGCCGCTACGCGAGGGCGGAGCTGCGGCGAATCGACTGGGCAGCGCGGTTTATCAATCATGCCCTGGCGCCCGTAGCGCGCCAGGGCGACGGTACGCTCTACTCCCCGGATGTCAGCAAGCAGGGGCTGATCATTGCCGATGCCCGCGGCAGGATACAGCATCTGTCGAGCACCGCCCGGCGGTTGATATCCTTGAGCTGCCTGTCACCGGTATCGAAGCTCAGGCGGTCCCTGGAAAGTGTCGAGGGATCACAGCTGCCGGATGCCCTGGCTTCGCTGTGCGCCACGGCTTCAGCCATCGCGAATGACGCGCTGGTTGCGGAGCCGCCAAGCCGAGTGCTTCGAAATGCGTGGGGAGAATTCCATTTTCACGCCTATATGCTCGAGCCTTCGTGCAACGAGGTGTCGGATCCGCTCGTCGGCATATCGGTCACCTGGTTCAAACCGATCGCAGCCAAGGTCCTAGGCGCCGTCAAGCCCTACGGGCTCAGCATGCGCCAGATACAGACCTGCGTACTGCTGGCCATGGGCCTCAGCGCCGGGGAGATCGCCGGCCGGCTCGGGGTACGCGAAAGCACGGTCGTAAGCCACCGAAAGGAGATCTACAACCGGGTCGGCGTCAACAATCGCGCCGAGCTGCTCGGGCGCCTGGTCTCTGCGTAACGCAGTCAACGCGTCCCCGAAACCCGGCAGAACATCCGCCGGCGCCCGGCCAGGCCCGGATCCGGATGTGCTAGGGGGACTCGCTGCTTCCCGTGTCCGCCCGGTTGATGGACTGCTCGGCCTGCTGCTGGGCGATGCGCTCCATAGGCATCTGGATCTTGCGGTACCAGCGGGTAAAACCATAGGCGGCGACGACAATGCCGATGGTGAACAGGAGCGTAGCCCACTCGCGAAGCTCCAGGGAGCGGTCCTTCAGGGTCTCCAGCCGTTTCTCCGACGATTCCAGGCGAATCCGGTCGAGGGTCTGCTCCAGCTCGGACCGCGGCTCATCTCCATCCAGGTTCCGGCCCGCCTCGAGCCGGGCGGTCATGATCTCGACGCGCTCCTCGGCCTCCAGCATCTGGTCGTGGATGTCAAATAGCTCGGAAACGGCGAACACCAGGGTGACGATGATAATCGCAACGCCGGACAGCGCCACGTACTTGTACATGTTGCTGGCCGGGATCGGCAGCTCCCGCATCAGGTTTCCGCCCTGCGCTGTTTTTCGATCTTCTTCAGGAATACCTGCATCTCCTTGACGGCCTGCTTGTCGCCTTTCTCATCGGCATGCTCGATGCCTTCCTCGAAAGTCCGGGCGGCCGCGTCCAGATCGCCGCCCTGCATTTGCGCCCTGCCGAGCAGCTTCCAGGCCGCCGAGTAGCCCTTGTCGAATTCCAGGGCTCGGGCGAGGTGCTCTGCGGCCTTGTCATAGGCCTTGTCCTGGAAGTAGGCGTTGCCGAGGCCGAAGCGCAGCATGGCGTCGTCCTTGCCGTCGGCGAGCATCTTTTCCAGGTTGTCGATCAGGCTCATTGCCGGCCAAGCCTAAAACATGGTTGCTGCAAATGAAAGATCGGACAATCCCCGGCGGGACGTTCCCTCGCAGTGTTATACCACCCGCTTGCCCGGCACCCGCAGCTCGCCCTGCCTTGCCCCGAGCACCCTGCAACGCGCTGCGGCACCAAGGACTACTCGCCGTCTCCCCACGGAAATCCGGACAGGCGGGCCAGCTCCTCGGGCTCCATGACACCCTGGAACCGGCTGTCGTCGATTATCCAGGTGGGATACTGGGTGATATTGCGGCTGTCGCACGCCTCGGCGCGGGCGCCGCCGCGGCCGTTGGGAGTGCACTCGACATACGGCAGGCGATCGGCGGACGATCCGAACTGGCGTTTCTGCTCCTGGCAGGCGGGGCACCAGAAGGTGCCGTAGAACTTCGCACCGCTGTCGTCCAGGTGCTCGGCCAGGGCCTTGAGACGCGGGCTTTCCGGCCGCAGCAGATCGTTCTGCCAGACGAACAGCACGGCGATGACTATGGCGGCGGTGAGCAGGCTGTTGGCGCTCCACGTGGTCCAGGGCACCCCCGGCGCGGTGTCCGGCCTGCGCAGCAGGGTGACCACGAAGATGGCGGCAATGGTGGCGAAGCTGGCCAGGCACCAGGCGCACACAGCGTCCAGGTACACGATGCCGGTGACCGTCAGGTAGGCGCTCACCGCCACGCCGACCAGGGCCAGGAAGCTCAGGCGCCGCCAGCGCTTGAGACGCGGCGGCATGGCCCAGGCGGTCGCCGCTATCACAAAGTAAACCGCAAACCCCCACAGCGCGATGGGCAGGCCGAGCAGGGTGGCCCAGCGGCTGGACTGCACGATATCGCAGCCCGAGCCTTCTCCACAGAAGGCCGCGCCGGTATCCATCATCGCCACGCCGGTGAGGTAGCCGGTGATGAGCAGCCCAACCCCGGCCAGTATCACAATGGGCCAGTCCGGCTGGCGCACGGCCGTGCTCTCCGGCGCCGGCGCGGCCTTGGCGTGGGGCTTGTGCTGCTTTTTCGGCTTGCTGCGCTTTTTGTGGGACATGTCTGCGTGCTTGTATGGCGTCTTTTTCTGGAACCGGCGGTCCGTGATCCTACCAGCTGCGGATCGAAACTACCGGTGAGACCGCGGCGACCGGAAGCGGTTCCGGCGACCGCGCTAAAGCCGGGCCTTCATTCCGTCCGCGTCCGGTAAGGCTCGAACACATAATACTTGGGCCGCGTATCGATGCGCACGTGCAGCCAGGGCACGCCTCCACCGGCGGTGTTCAGCCACAGCGGGCGGTCGCCCATCGCGGCGTGCAGCGTTGCGCCGACGGTTTTCCAGAGCCGCAGTTGCTGCGCCATCGGCGCGTGGCGCGTGAAGCCGGCGATGTGGGAATAGCCGGGCGCGCCGTCCCGCGGGCGCGGCACGATCATCGTGGCATCGCCGCCGAGGTTGTCGAACACCAGGACGTCATCGGCGCAATCGTCGAAGTGTTCCTGGAAATCGCGGGGATCGGCGGGAACATCGATTTCCGGGCTGGCGACCAGCACGAAGTCGAACGGCCGGCCGATCGTGCTGCGGGTTACCGGCGGCGCTTCGAAGCGGAAGCAGTTGAATGGGCAGGCTTTCAGGAGGTCGATGAAGAACAGCCGGAATGCGTCGTCATCGCCGCGCCAGCCGTCAACGACTTTCCCGTAACTCGCCGCTTCGCCGCCGTCCCGGATGGAGGTTTCGAGAATATGGCCGCTTGCCGACTGTTGCGCCGAGAATGACATCTGCGGAGGGTCTTTGGGGCGCGTCCCGCGGGCAAGCTCGTTGCCGGTCGAGCCGGCTCAAGCATCCCGCGCGAAGCCCGTTGTCATTGGATTGCTTCGCTGCACTCGCAATGACGACAGGCACAAATTGAGACGCGCCTTTGATGGCAGTGCGTTACCTGTACGTCGTACGCTCAACCGTTGCGCCACCCGGAACCCGGCTGCCATTGACCATTGCTTCGCAGCGCAGGTCACGTTGATCGATCAGGAACGGTTGAATTCCGGCTTGCGCTTGTTGGCGAACGCGTCCATGCCCTCCTTCTGGCCGGGCGTGCCGAACAGGGACTGGAAGATGCGCCGCTCGAAGCGGATGCCCTCTGAGAGAGTGGTCTCGTAGGCGCGGTCCACCATCTCCTTTGCGGCCATTACCGAGGCCCGCTCGTAGCCGGCGACCTGGGTGGCGGCGGCGATCGCTTCGTCCAGGAGCTCGTCGGCGGAAACCACGCGACTCACCAGGCCGCAGCGCTCGGCCTCCTCGGCCTCCATCATGCGGCCGGTGAGCACCATGTCCATGGCCTTGGATTTGCCCACGAAACGGGTCAGGCGCTGGGTGCCGCCGGCACCCGGGATGATGCCGATGGTGATCTCGGGCTGGCCGAACTTGGCGGTGTCGGCGGCGATAATGAAGTCGCACATCATGGCGAGCTCGCAGCCGCCGCCCAGGGCATAGCCGGCCACGGCGGCGATGACGGGCTTGCGGGCGTGGGCGACCCGTTCCCAGTTGGCGGTGATGAAGTCTTCTTTGTAGGCCTGCATCCAGGTCTTGTCCTTCATCTCCTTGATGTCGGCGCCGGCGGCAAAGGCCTTGTCGCTGCCGGTCAGGACCATGGCGCCGACGGCATCGTCGCCCTCGAACGTCTCGACGGCGTCGGCGAGCTCGGTCATCAGGTCGCTGGATAGTGCATTGAGCGCCTTGGGGCGATTGAGAGTGATGATGGCGACATTGTCGCGGGTTTCGGTGGTGATGTTTTCGTACGACATGGTTTTTGGTTCCGGTTGAATTTGGTCAAACTCTTGGCGACTGATTGGGACGGAGCGACGGGTGCCCGGGGAGCAGATACACGTCTATCGTTTATCCCCTCACCCTGGCCCTCTCCCCCAAGGGGGGAGGGAAAACTCTGGTCCGGGGGCTCGAGGCACCATACCTCTCCCCCAAAAGGGAGGGGGAGTTCCCGGCCCCGGGGTTCGAGGTATCACGTTTGCCTTGACTTCTCCAGGGCCTGGTCGAGGTCCCAGAGGATGTCGTCGATCTTTTCGATGCCCACGGAGATGCGCACCATGTCCGGGGTGACGCCGGCGGCGATCTGTTCTTCCTCCGAGAGCTGGCGATGGGTGGTGGAAGCCGGGTGGATGATCAGGGTCTTCGCGTCGCCCACGTTGGCCAGGTGGCTCATGAACTCGGCGGCCTCGATGAATCGAGCCCCGGCTTCCTGGCCGCCCTGGATCCCGAAAGTCATGATGGAGCTGGCGCCCCTGGGGAGATACTTTTGCGCCAGGTCGTGGTACTCGTTGCCCGGCAGGCCGGCGTACTTCACCCAGCTCACGCGCGGGTGCTCTTCCAGAAACTTCGCGACAGCCATGGCGTTCTTGCAGTGGCGCTCCATGCGCACGTGCAGGGTCTCCAGGCCCTGCAGGAACAGGAAGGCATTGAACGGGCTCAGGGAAGGGCCCAGGGTGCGCAGGGTCTCGCAACGCGCCTTCATGGTGTAGCCGAAATCGCCGAAAGTCTCGTAGAAGCGCACGCCGTGGTAGCCCTTGGAGGGCTCGACCATGCCGGGGAAGTTGCCGTTGTCCCAGGGGAACTTCCCGGACTCCACCAGCACGCCGCCGATGGAGGTGCCGTGGCCGCCGATGAACTTGGTGGCCGAGTGCACGACGATGTCCGCGCCGAACTCCATGGGCCGGCACAGGTAAGGCGTCGGGAACGTGTTGTCCACCATGAGCGGCAGGCCGTGGGCGTGGGCGATCTCCGCCACCGGCTCGATGTCCAGGACGTTGTTCTGTGGATTGCCGATGGTCTCGGCGTAGAGCACTTTGGTGTTCGGCGTGATGGCGGCGGCGAAGTTCTCCGGATCGTTGGAGTCCACGAAATGCGTCTGAATTCCCATTTTCCGGAAGGTGACGTCGAACTGCGAATAGGTCCCGCCGTAAAGGGTGCTGGCGGAGACGATCTCGTCGCCCTCCTCGAGCAGCGTGAGAAGCGCGGTCATCTGCGCCGCCAGGCCCGAGCCGGTGGCCAGCGCCGCCCGGCCGTTCTCCAACGCCGCCATCCGCTCCTCGAACATGGCCGTGGTGGGGTTGGTCAGGCGCGAGTAGATGTTGCCGAAGGTCTGCAGGTTGAACAGGCTCGCGGCGTGGTCGGTATCGTCGAACACGTACGAGGTGGTCTGGTAGATGGGCGGCGCGCGCGAGCCCGTGGCCGAGTCCGGGATTTGTCCGGCGTGCAGGCAAAGGGTCTCGATTCCGAACTCGTGGTCTGCGTCTGGCATGTCGTTCAACCGGCTGGGTTAGTATGGCGCCAAAAGCGGGCGCTTCGACGAGATGACCCGGGTGTTGACGCCGCAGAAATTCAGGCCGCCGAACAGCCGCGCGTACTCGATCTTCATGCAGCGGTTCATGACCACTTCGAGCCCGGCTTCCCGGGCGCGCCGCGCGGCCTCCTCGTGCACGATTCCGATCTGCATCCACACGACCCGGGCGCCGATATCAATGGCATCCGTCACCAGTTCCGGGACCCGGTCGGGCTTCTGGAAAATGTCCACCACGTCCACCCGCGTCGGCAGCGATTTCAGGTCCGGGTAGCACTTGCGGCCGAGCACTTCCTCGTAGTTCGGATTGACCGGGAAAACCTCGTAGCCGTGGTTCATCAGGTACTTGGCGGCGAAATAGCTCGGCCGGTACCAGTTGGCGGACAGGCCCACCACGGCAATGGAATTCGAGGTGGACAGAATGCGGCGCAGTTTTTGAATCTCGGACATGACGGCAAATATAACAAGCGGGCGCGGGTTTTTCAGCGCGGACTTTATGCGACAATGCCACCGCTCGACCGATATGACATTTTATCGACTCGCCATGCCCGACTCGCCCGCCTCCCCCTGCATCGACGTGTGCCGGATCGACCCGGAAACCGGCCTGTGCGCCGGCTGCCTGCGCACCCTGGACGAGATCGCCCGGTGGGGCGGCTATACCGACGCGGAGAAGCGCGCCGTGAACCGGGCGCTCGAGGGGCGGCGGCGCGTCGCCCGGGCCGGGCCGGACGAGTAGCAGGCCGACCCCGCGCCACGGGAGAACGCGACGGGCCCCACCGTCGACGAGCCGGGTCGTGCGGAGAGGCGCGTGGGCATCCGGGCGCCCGGATCCTGCTGGTTGCCGGGCCGGGCAGCGGAATCCCCGTCCTCTTGGGCCGCATTGCCGTATTCTGTCGCCAGAAATCCGCTTTTTTCGTCTCACATTCGCCCCCGAACACTGCTAAAATGGCAAATAGCCGTTATACCTGTACACATCCAAGGGGGTGTTGGCGTAATGAAAACAACTAAATCATTGATTCTTTCATGTATTGTCGCGGCTGCCACATTCGGGCTCGGAGCAGCCCAGGCCGCGGACACAGCGGGCACCGTGGTGGCATTCAAGGGCCAGGTCGAGGCGATCGACCCCGCGGGCGCGGGCCGTGAGCTGCGTACAGACGACCCGGTCAATGTCGGCGAAACCATCAGGACCGGCGCCGGCGGCTACGTGGTGATCGAGTTCATCGACGGCGCCAAGGCGACCGTGCGACCGGACAGCGAGCTGAAGGTCGACCGCTATGCCTACGGAACCGGCGACGACGGCGCGGTGATGAATCTGGTGAAGGGCGGGCTGCGCGCCATCACCGGCAGCATTGCCGAGAACCGGCCCGAGTCGTACAAAGTCAAGACCAACGTCGCCACTCTCGGCGTCCGCGGCACGGAATTCGCCCTTCGTATCTGCGAGCAGGACTGCAGCGAGGAAGCACAGCGTTTCGCGGGCGTCTCCCAGGGCCTGGAAGGCCGGGGCTACACCGTTATTCAATAACAACTCTGAATTAATCCCCGCGGCGGGTACTGCGGAGCGTGGGGCGCTGTAATCCCACGCGCCCGCCGGGGGGAATCGTTGGGGGTTAAAGTCAGGCTTCGATTCGGACGCTACGAATCCTGAACAGGAATAAACCAGGAATGACTGATCAATGACCGGCATACCCTTGCGGCTCGTCGCCCCTGCGTGTCTCGTGGCGCTCGCGGTTTCCGCCCCATCGGCCGCCCAACAGAGCACAGAGGTGGCACCGGGCCTTTACAGCCAGACCATCCAGAATGAGACCTACCTGCAGCAGGGGTCGCGAACCGTCGATGTGCCGGAAGGCAAGGCGGCGTTCGCGGATGGCGAGCAGCTGGAACAGCTCGACGTCATTCCCGACTTCCTCGCGAACGACCGGACCCCGGCGCCCGACCTGACCAGCAATCTGTTCAGTTGCGGCATTTACGAAGGCAGCGCGCCGGCCCGCAGCGATCAACCCCTGCAAAGCGACTTCGAGCGCTTCGACCGGATAATCGTCGACGAGATAGACCAGTTCCTGGAGGCGGGCTATCCGCCGGCCTCGGTTCTGATACACGCCTCGTCGATGGGCATTGCCATCGACCGTGCCATGTATGCCGCCGTGCGCTCGCAGCCTCAGCGCGCCGACGAGCTGTACATGACCGCTCTCGAGCTGATGGGCTTCCTGCCGGGCTGGACCTGCACCACCGGGGTTGATCGCGGGCAGTACGATCCTGTGTATGACGTCAACGCCCTGCCCGAGGAGCGTCTGGTCCAGGACGTCGCCGATCGGTATTTTCAGGACCGGTCCCGGCTCGAGCCGTTCCCGGACTGGCCCAATGACGAGTTTCACATGCTGGCGTCCACCGCCGAGCTGCTGGATTTACTGTCCCGTATTGAACCCGGTTACTGGTACCGGCCGGGAGCGGGCAGAAACGAGCGCCAGGGCGTGCTGATCGGGCTGTACCCGGACACCGACGAAATCATTATCAACACTACGGCGGAGCGTATCCGGCAATGGCGCGATGAGGGAATGGAGCGCATTCCGGTCACGTTTTTCTTCAATCTCGACTACCAGCGTCCGGTAAGCCGCTTCGGCAATGATCTCACGCTGCAAGACATCACGGATTCGTTCTTCGAAGGCGGCGACGAGCTCACCCCGGTGCCCCTCTGGACGGAGGGCGATCATCACCTTGAGGTGAGTGGCGAGGAACTGGAGGAGCTGTTCGAGCTGCCGGAAACCAACGACATTGACCCCCAGCGCTATCAGGCCCTGAGGGACGACCTTGCCGTCAACGGGTTCGACGAAAAGCCGGTGCTGGTCACGCTGCTGCGCAGCGGCAGCTACAGCCGGATTTCCGAGGCCGACCGGGTGCGCGTGGCCCTGGACCGGGGGACCGAGAGCTTCCCGGTGGCGCTGTTTTACCACCGGCTGGACCGGGAGGCCTGCGGCGCCCCGGCACTGTGCTTCGACAGGATCTGCGATGCGCTGGTGTGCGCCGGGGGCGATCCCAATGTCTGTCTCGACCCTGCCGCCGCGGGCGCGGTCCGCGAATCGAGCACCAACGTGCCGCCGGGAGGCGGAGGCGGAATACCCCCGCCGCCACCCCCGCCCCCGCCGCCGGCAAGCCCGTCGTAGAGGACAAAACCGCGCGGGCGTACTATGCTCAATCGGATGCCGGTTGACGTCGACACCAAAGACATAGAGGCGGTTTGCGCGGAATCCGATCGGATCTATCGATCGATTTATGACGACGCTGACCCCGGGTTCCTGCCGTGGGTCCGCGACTGGTTCATAGCCCTGTTCGGGGGTCGCTACGGCAATTACCTGCCGGTGGACGCGCCCTACCACGACCGGGAGCACACCATGCAGGGGCTGCTGTGCCTGGTACGCCTGCTGCACGGACGGCACAGGGCCAATGCCCGACCCGTCGTTCCTCGCCGGACTTTCGAGCTCGGCATCCTGGCGATTCTGCTTCACGACACCGGCTACCTGAAAGACGCCGGGGATACGGACGGCACGGGCGCCAAATACACGCTGATACACGTCGACCGCAGCCGGGAGTTCGCAGGGAAATTTCTGCACGAGCTGGGCTATCCTCAGCCGGACATCGAAACGGTGCAGAACATGATCCATGGCACCGCCGTGGACACCGCTCCCGCGGCCCTGCCGTTCGCGACGCAGATCGAGCGCACAGTGGGCGCCGCGCTCGCGACCGGCGACCTGATCGGCCAGATGTCCGCTGACGACTATGTCGAACGACTGCCTCAGCTTTACGCCGAATTCACGGAGAGCTGCGAATTCTTCGGGAAGCAGGCAGCGCATCTTCACTTTGACAGCCCGGAAGCGCTGATCGCAAACACTCCGGCATTCTGGGAGTCGTACGTCAAGCCCAAGCTGGAGAAAGGGTGTCTGGGCATGTACCGGTTCCTGAATGATCCTTACCCCGACGGCGAGAACGAGTACCTGAACCGCATCGAGGCCAACGTCAGGAAAGCGGCCCGGATGGCCAGAAACTGACTGAGCTCCCGCACGGGTTCGGCGGGTGTCTGTCCGGATTACTTGCCGAGCTCCCTGCTCATCCGGCCCATGCAGGAGGCAGTGTTCGCGAATTCACGCCTCGCCGGTGGGTCAGGACTGCACCAGCCGGCCGCCTGTGACCGTGAGGGAGCGCTTGCGCAGGGCATTCCGGGTATCGACGATCAGTCTGCCGTGAGCCGCCAAGGCATCGTAGTCGACGTTGTCGTGGTCGGTTACGATGATGATCAGGTCCTTGGACGCGATATTCTCGGGCGTAAGCGGCTCTGACTCGAGCTGAAAGTCGTACCTGCGGGTGGGCTCGGTCCGGGGGATGTACGGATCGTGGTAGCTGATCGCGGCACCCTTCTGCTCCAGCAGGTCCAGTATCCGGAGAGCCGGCGACTCCCGGTCGTCGTTGACATTGGGCTTGTACGCCAGGCCGATGAGCATGGTCCTGGATCCCTTGAGCGATTTCCTGTCGTCGTTCAGGGCGTCAGCCGCACGGCTCACCACGTAAATGGGCATGTTGGTATTGACCTCGCCGGCCAGCTCGATGAACCGGGTGGTGAGCTCGTACTGACGCGCCCGCCACGTCAGGTAGAACGGGTCGATAGGAATGCAGTGTCCACCGAGCCCGGGCCCCGGATAGAAGGGCATGAAACCGAACGGCTTGGACGAGGCCGCCTCGATGACCTCCCAGACATCGATATCCATTCGATCGAACAGCACTTTCAGTTCGTTCACCATGGCGATGTTGACCGAGCGGAAAATGTTTTCCAGGAGCTTGGTGGCCTCCGCGGCCTCGCACGAGGATACGACATTGACGGTCTTGAACGCCGCGCCGTACAGTGCCTGGGTCAGCGCCGTGCACTCCGGTGTCAGGCCCGATACCACCTTGGGGATGTCACGAACGCCGAAATCCGGATTACCCGGGTCCTCCCGCTCCGGTGAGTAACCCAGATACAGGCTCTCCCCCACTTTCAGATCACCATGCTCCAGAAGCGGTTTCATGACTTCACGGGTAGTGCCCGGATAGGTCGTGCTCTCAAGCGAGACCAGCTGGCCCGGGACCAGGTGCGGCGCCAGCGTGCGGCAGGTGTCCTCGATGTAGCTCATATCCGGCTGCCGGTGCTCGGTCAGCGGCGTCGGGACGCATAACAGGATCGCGTGCACCTCGTTGATCCGCGCGAAATCGCTGGTGACATCCAGCAGCCCACTGTCCCGCGCGGCGCGGATCTCCCCATCGCTGATGTGGCTGAGGTAGCTGGTGCCGGCCCGCAGGGCGGCAACCTTTTCCTCGTCGATGTCGAACCCCAGCAGCCTGTATCCCTGCCGGACGAACAACAGGGCCAGGGGGAGGCCCACGTATCCCATGCCCACGATTCCCACGGCGGCGTGCTTGTCGGCAATAATCTGCCGGGAGATCGGCTCGTCTATCGGTTTATTCATATGCTTTGGCGTCTGATTGGGGCAGTGTGGATCCCGGGCTACTTATCAAAGTCATCGCCCGGTCGGCCTATATAGTAACCCTGACCCGCGTCTACGTGGAGCCGCTCCAGAACGCGCCATTCCGGCTCGGTCTCGACCGATTCGGCGATGACCTGGATATCCAGTCCGTGGGCGATATCGGCCACGGACTGAACCAGGAACTGATTGTCGGCGGTGCCGTCGATACCCCGGATGTAGCTGCCGTCGATCTTGATGTATGCGAGCTTGAAGCGCTTGAGATACCCGAACGACACGGCACCCACGCCGAAGTGATCCAGGCCGAAACCGGCTTCCGTGGCCGCGATCGCCTGGATAAAACGCTCGGCGGCGGCGTGGTCGCTGGTCACGCCGTACTCCGGCGCCTCCAGGACGATGCGCCGCGCCTGCCCCGGAGCCTGCTTCAGGCGCTCGACGAGCCAGTCGGCAAACCCGGGGTCGTGCACGGAGGCAGGCGACAGGTTCACCGCCAATACCGGCCCGCCGTCATCGCGTGCCAGGCGCTCGATGACGCTGTCCACCACCACCTTGTCGAACGCGGGGCCGAGCCCGTGGCGCTCGGCCATGGGAATGAACACTCCGGCAGGCAGGGTCTCGTCGCCGTTGCCGGCGATGCGCGCCAGAACCTCGTAGTGCAGGATGCTCTCGTCCCGGCGCTGCTTGACCGCCTGGTAGTGAAGGATGATCCGGCGATTGTCGATGACGTCGCGCAGCCTCGCCAGCCACTCGCTCGCAGTGTGGACGTCGCTACGGGTCACGGTGCTCTCGTCGTAAAGCGCCCAGGCATTGGCGCCCTTGCGGGCGGCGGACCGCAGCGCCATGTCCGCCCGGGACAGAAGCTCGGACACCGTTTCCTCGCCGTGGTAGTACGCGATCCCCGCGTGCCCGGCATCGGGATCGTCGTAGCACCCGCGGCTTTGCAAACGGCCGAGCTCGGTGCTCAGCGCCTCGCCAAGCGCTTCCGCCGCCTCGGGCTCGACATCGCGCACCACCACCGCGAAGTTGCCCCCGCCGAGCCGGGCCAGGATGCTGTCGCCCCGGCCGGCGAAGACCTGCCGCAGCGCGCCGGCCCATTCCCTCAGGAGCGCATCACCCGCTTCGAACCCGTGCCGGTCGTTGTAGCCCTTGAACTCCCTGAGCTGACACAGGAACAGGGCGCCGGTCATGAACGTTTCGCGGCTCTCCATCAGGTCGTTCAGGCGCGCGTCAAAGCTGCGCCGGTTGGCCAGTCCCGTCACCGGGTCCTCGTTTGCCTGCCGGCGCATGTTCTCCGTGAGCTCGGTCTGGTCGGCGAGCATCTGCTCGACTTTGCGCGTCATGCGGTTCATGGCGGTGACCACCCGGTTGAGCTCGCGGGTTCGCGGCACCTCCTCCTGGACCGGGAAACGGCGGTCGCATATGGCCAACGCCTGCGCCTCGACGGCTCGCAGCGGCCGCAGCACGATGCGCAGCGACACGCCCAGGAGCAGCGACACCAGCAGGAAGCCGCCCAGGAACCACCAGAACGTATCCACCGCCACCGACCATAGCTCCCGGTAGGCGTAGCCGGGGTGGCTCACCACGGTGATCGTCCCGGCGATCTGCCAGCCGGCACTGAGCTCCCGCTCGGCAGTGGGCGCATCCAACGGCACCAGCCGCACGAACCACTGGGGCACCCCGGCGATGCGCACGGGCAATTCGCGCTCCACCATGGCGGAGCCGTCCGGACGGCGGATGGTGATCTCGCGATAATAGCCCGGATCAAAGATCGCGTTTACCATGGTCTCGACCAGCGGAATATCCCCGCTTTCCAGGGCCGGTTTGAGCGACAGGCCGAGGGACGTGGCGGTGTCTTCGGCGTGGGAGTACATCTGCTCGTCCAGGTAGATGCGCGTGTTGTTGATAACGAGGCCCAGGGTGCCGACGAAAAGCAGCACGAACAGCACGCCTATGACGATTAACAGTTGTCGAGCGAGAGTCAAGTTGTCCGCGCCTTGCGTGGTGGTGGATTCTTCCTGCCGGCCCGAGCGGCCATCATTGTCGTGTCTCCGGTTCGCGGGTCAGTACGGGAACGCTTCCCGCCGCATCCGGCGGATCACGTCCGCCCAGAGGTTGACGCTGCCCGCGCTGCCGACCCGCCGCCCCTGACCGAACTCCTTGGCCCGCCACAGGCTGCGCCCGTTGAAGCTGTACACGGGCGTCAGGTCCCGTCGCTTCGATGCCGGCCTGATGGCGTCCATCAGATTATCGAGCACCAGCGGCTCGGAATCCGGAGTCCGGTAGTATGCCAGCACCATATGCGGTTGATTGACCAATGTCGAGCGTACATAGGTCAGCCTCAGGCGTTCGTCAGCCACTCCGATTTCCCGCAGCGTGAAATACTTGGCAATGACGAAATCTTCGCAGTCTCCCGCCAGGGTTGCCATCGTCTCCATCGGCGTCGCCCAATAGTCTTCCTCGCCCCAATGCTTGCGATCATCCGTGAACCAGATGCGCTTGTTGAAGAACAGGTTGGCGACCTTGAGCTTCTCGGCCTCCGGCAAGTTCTTGCTTTCGTTGACCAGGTCTTCCCAGTTCTCCATGGTCTTCTGCGCCCGGCGGCCGTACTCGTCGCGGACAAAATCCAGAAAATCTCCCGTGAATCCGGAAAACTGGGCGATGGCCAGGGAACCTGCCAGCAGGCCGATGAAGCCGGCGAAGCGCGCCGCCCATCGCCACCCCGAGCCGCGCCGTGGAATCGCATCATGACCGTGTCGATGCTTGCAGCGATCGGGGTCCCGCTTGTCGGCCATTGCTACGATTATAGATGCCCTGTGTCCGGGGCGGTAGGTTTGCCCATTCGCGCGCCCTGTTTGCAACGACCGCATCGCTGTCCCTACACCCCCGCGTCATGAAAGGGATACTACAGATCAAGCGGGGTTGAGGTACAGCGCCTGGACGCTGTTGGATATCGCCGTCGTGGTGGCTTCCGGCGCCTGCGCCGGATTCACGCTGGTGTACGTGGTGGTGATCTCGATTATCCGGCGAACGAGCTGCTGGCTGAAGGCGATGACGCTCACATTGGTCATAGCGGTGACACCGTAGACATGCGGCGTGAGCAGAGAAATGGGCAGGCGGGAGCGCCGGGTGCCGGCTTTGACCACCATGGTGCCGCCGTCCGGGCCGGTCAGGGCCAGCGCCCCTTCCACGAGATAGATGCATATGTCGTCGCGGCTGCCCTGCTCAATCAAACGGGTTCCGCTGGCCGCCTTGCGTATCGTTTCGTATCCGGCAACGATATCCCGCTGCGTGTCCGTCAGCTCATTGAAGGGAGAGAACGTTTCGAGCAGCCATCCGGTGACCGGGTCTCCGTCGTTGAAGCACGAATCATCCGCTGGCTGCATTTCGACGAACTGCGCGGGCGCCAACTGCTGTTTCAGCATGCTCATGTTAGCCTCTTGTCGTGTTGTTGACTGTCATTACCAGCTTCCCATGCGGGCCCTGAGCCGAACGGCGGCCTCTCCATGGATCTGGCATACCCGGGACTCGCTTACCCCCAGGGTTGCGCCGATCTCTTTCAGTGTCATGCCCTTGTCGTAGTAGAGAGACAGGACGAGCTGCTCGCGCTCGGACAGGGTGCCGATAGCCTTGACCAGGAAACGCCGGCGCCGGTCGTTCTCGACGTCGCGGTAGGTAGCGTCGGAGCCCGTGTCCGGAACCCCGCCCAGCTCCTCCAGATTGTCCAGGCCGAAAAAATTCTGGGTGCTCGCGTCGAGCACCCACTGGTGGTACTCATCGAGCGTCAGGCCCAGGCTGTCCGCGATCTCCCTGGAGGTCGCGGCACGCCCTTCCCGACCCTCGATCGCGCGGGCCGCTTCGGAAAGCCGCCGCACGCGTCTGCTCATTGAACGAGGGGCCCAGTCGTTCCGGCGCAGCTCGTCCAGCACGGCGCCGCGCACCCGTATTGCCGCATAGGTCTCAAAGCTTGCGCCCTGGGACGGATCGTAGAGCCGCGCGGCCTCCATCAGCCCGATGAGTCCGGCCTGGATCAGGTCGTCGAGCTGGACGCTCGGCGGCAGCCGGCTGTGTACTTGCCGCGCGATGCGCTTGACGAGGGCGGCGTACCGGCCGACCACGTCCTCGTCAGCGCAATGCTCGTCTTGAACGATGACTGCACGACTCACTTTGTCCTCTCCCCGGGCCCTTGGGGGCTCGTTGCTCGGTTGGCTGCATCGGGTCGCCCCGGGCCACCGCCCGCAGCGGGCCCGGGCATGCGGCCCCACCATCCTGGTTGTTTGTACAAGTGTTTGTTCAACAATAAAGCAAGTTTCGTGCCATCAGGAGAAGAGCCCGGAAACACGCGAATTTACCGCGCGGAACAGGGTCGAACCGTCAAAAAGTCGGCGAAGAAAGGCTGGATGCCAACGCCGGGCCGGCGGGCGTCGAAGCGCGGCGCGGGACGGGCGCCGGAAAACCTAAGTGGAATCCGTGTCTTCGGAAGCGGCGGCGCGAAGCTCGTACTTGCGCATCTTTTCCACCAGTGTGGTCCGACGCAGCTTGAGAAGCTGGGCGGCCCGCGCCACGACGCCATTGGCTTCTTTGAGCGCGCGCTCGATCAGCGACCGTTCCATATCGGCGAGATAGCGTTTGAGATCCAGCCCGTCGGGATGAAATGCCGGCGTCGGCTCGCCGGCGGACCAGCCCCGGGGCGCACCGGAATCATCGAGCTCGACGTGGTCCCGATAGGCTTCCGGCAGGTCCGCCACATCCACGACCTGGTCCGGATAGAGAATGGTCAACCGCTCCACGAGGTTGCTGAGCTCGCGTATGTTGCCGGGCCAGTCGTAGCGCTGAAGGGCCGCCACGG